>JACQFU010000136.1 GCA_016199905.1 Candidatus Wallbacteria bacterium | reverse complement strand
CAGCCCGCGATCGGGATCTCCAGCAATGAGAATCCCCGCTGGCCCCCTGCTCGGCCCGAGGACCGTCCGGGTGCGCGCCCCGCGACCCGCCGCCGACACGACGCCGGGACCGCCCGCTTTTCCGGCCACTCGTCGAAGTCCAGGCCTGGCATCCCTCGTTCGTCCCTTCCCGCTGCTCTACAACGCCCTTCAATCCGTCGCCACAGGCGATGATTCGCCCAGCGAAGCAGCGCCCTTCCACTGGCTACTGACTACTGATTACCGATTACCGCGGCCGAAGCCCGCCCTACGGCCCCTCGCGCGCGACGAAGTACCGCGCCAACGCGAGCGTCCTCTCGGCCCCGCTCTCGTCCCATTTCACCCGCACGCGCAGCGTGTGGGAGGGGCGGGCCGGCTCGGCATCGGGCGCCTCCTCGATCCGTTGGCAACCTCGCGCGTGCCCGCGGGCGTTCCGCTGGGAGAGCTACCGGGCCCAGTACCGTTTCCGAACGAGCCAGAGCATGAAGGAGAGGTAGCCCCTACCGCGCGGCGTCGACTCCGAACTGCTTCACCAGCGCATAGATCGCCAGGAAGTAGCTGAGCACGCCGAATCCGGAGATTTGTCCCATGCAGACGGGCGCGATGACGGACTTCTGCCGAAAGCCCTCCCGTCCGTGAATGTTGCTCATGTGGACTTCGATCACGGGCACGGTGCAGGCCTCGACAGCGTCGCGCAACGCGATGCTGGTGTGCGTGTAGGCGCCCGGGTTGAAGATGACCGCGGCCGCCTTGCTCGTGTCGGCCTTTTCGCCCGTGGCGTACTTGTGGAGCAGATCGATCAGCTCCCCCTCGTGGTTGGTCTGCTTGATGATCAGCTCCAGCCCGTAGCTCGTGGCGTACTCCACCAGCACGGCGTTGAGCTGCTCGTAGCGCACCGTGCCGTAGACCTCGGGTTTACGTTCGCCGAGGAGGTTCATGTTAGGTCCGTGGAGGAGGAGGAATTTCATCGGTTCATCCCTCGCCGCCCAGCTTCTCGCGGAGCAGCTTGTTCACCAGGCCAGGGTTTGCCTTGCCCTTGGTCAGTCGCATCACCTGGCCCACCAGGAATCCCATAGCAGCGGTCTTTCCAGCCCGGAAGCTGGCGGCGGCCTCGGCATTGTCGGCGATCGCCCGGTCGACGGCAACGACGATGGCGCCCTCGTCGGAGATCTGCTCGAGCCCCCTCTCTTTCACGATCTGCGCCGGCACCTTGCCGCTGGCGTACATCTCGGCGAAGACGTCCTTGGCGATCTTGCCGCTGATGGTGCCGGCATCGATCAGCTGCACCAGCGCCGCCAGGTCCGCGGCCGCGAACTTCACGTCGCCGATGCCGAGGCCGTCGCGGTTCAAGTAGCCGAGCAGCTCGCTCTGGATCCAGTTGGAGACGGACTTGGGGCTGGCGTGTGCGCGGGCGGCCGTCTCGAAGAACTCCGCCACAGCCTTCTGCGCCGTCAGGACCGACGCGTCGTAGGCGCCAAGCCCGTACTGTTCCACAAAGCGAAGACGGCGGGCGTCGGGCAACTCGGGCAGTTCCTTTCGGATTGAATCGATGAACTCGGTTTCGAGGACCACGGGCGGCAGGTCGGGCTCGGGGAAGTAACGGTAGTCGTGCGCGTCTTCCTTGCTGCGCATCGGGAAGGTCTTGCCGGCGCCCTCGTCCCACAGGCGCGTCTCCTGCGCGACCCGCTCGCCATCGTCCAGCAGCCGCGACTGGCGCTCGATTTCGTACTCCAGCGCCCGCGCCACGGCCTTGAAGCTGTTCATGTTCTTGACTTCAGCCTTGGCACCGAAGGTCTTCGAGCCCCGTGGCATCAAGCTAACGTTGGCGTCGCAGCGCAGGCTGCCCTCCTCCATGTTGCAGTCGCTGGCTTCGAGGTACTCCAGCACGCTCTTGAGCTTCAGGAGGTAGAGCCGCGCCTCCTCCGGCGAGGCGAGCTCGGGTTCGCTCACGATCTCGACGAGAGGCATCGAGCAGCGGTTGTAGTCGACCAGGCTGTGGGAGGCGCCCTCGGGATGGACGAGCTTGCCGGCGTCCTCCTCCATGTGGATGCGCGTGAGGCCGATGCGCTTGGGCGCGCCGTCGACTTCAATGTCGACGTGGCCGCCCAGACCGATGGGCTGATCGTATTGCGAGATCTGGTATGCCTTCGGCAGATCCGGGTAGAAGTAGTGCTTGCGCGCGAACTTGCTGTACGGCGCTACTCGGCCCTCGAAGGCAAGTACGGCCTTCACAGCCAGGTGCAGCGCCTGCTCGTTGAGCACCGGCAGAGCGCCCGGCAATCCGAGGCAGACCGGACAGACGTGCGTGTTCGGCGGCTGCCCCGAGTAGTCCGTGCCGCACGAGCAGAATAGCTTCGCCCTCGTCGAGAGCTGCACGTGCACTTCGAGGCCGATGACGGGCTGGTAGTCCATACCGGCAGCCATCGTAACTTGCTGGAGTAGGGGATGGAAGAGTCGACCCTCCGCCTGGGTCTCCGCGTCCCGTCGGCCTACGCCTCGTAGACCACGCCGCCGTAGCCCACGAAGCTGGTGGGCTGACGCTCGGGCATCACGTCGTAGCTGGTCGTGTAGCCGACGAGGCGGCCGGTGCTGGCGCCGAACTGGCTCGCGAAGGCGCACGCGGCGGCCATCGCGCCCGGACCGCACGCATTCATCTGGCCCATCGCTTCGGAGACGATCGCGTCCTCCTTCATGGCAATGGCCAGATCGAGGATGCGCTTGTCGTTTTGGGTTTTCACCCACTCGAGAGAACCGGCGCCGAGGCCTTTGGGCATGAAACGATAGTTGGGACCGTAGTGCGTCAGATCCGAGCTGCCGAGCGCGACCACTCGCTTGGCGCCGCGACTGGCCTCGACGACGCGGGCGACCTCGCGGCCAAGCCGGGCGGCCTCGGCCATCGGCGGGACCATGATCGGCAGGATGCGCGCGGCCGGAAACAAGTGCTGAAGGAATGGCACCTGGACCTCCAGCGAGTGCTCCGACTCGTGGGCCTCGGGGGCGTCCACCAGGAAACCGGACATGGTGTCGAGCAGGGCCGCGGCCAGTTCCTCGTCGATTGGGGCGTCGCCGAGGGGAGTGCGCCAGGCGCCACGAGCATAGACGCTCGGCCGGTCGACGCCCCACACGTGCACGGCGCCAAAGAGGATGAACGTGTCGGCGCCGCCCGACTCCTGCACGGCTCGAAAGACCCGCCCTGCCGTGGGCCCGGAGAAAATCCACCCGGCGTGCGGCACTACACCGCCGACGACGCGGTGCTCGCCGGCCCCCAGCACCGCCTCTGTCGAAAGGCAGCGCACGAGCATCTCCTCGCACTTGGACGCAGTACCCGGATAGAACGATCCGGCGACGTGGGGTTGGCGTACCGACATGGGAATCACCTCGATGGGAGAGCGGCCCCGGGCCTCGAGGGTCGCTGACCCCAGCCTACAGCCCAAAGCCTGGTGTGATGGAACGGAATCGAGGAGTCGGGACCAACGCGCAGCTTGCGCAGTTCCTCGGCCACGGCCTGGCTTCCGATGCCCGCGCGGCCCTTCAGGAGATGGCGCTGGCGCGCACGGCGGACTGCACCCAGGAATTCGAAGACAGCGGTGTCGGGCTCGTGGTCGGCGAACAGCGTAAATCGCCCCTTGCGATACGTCTCCACGCGGAAAGTATTCTCCCGGACAAACAGGAACGCCAGGCTCAACACGGCAGCAAGACCGCCCAGGATGGAGAGCATACGGAGGTCTGCCGCGGTCGCTCCGCCGGTGAGCACCGCGATCCCGAAGGAGAGCAAGGCCATGAGCGTGGCGCTGGCTGCCATGGTCAGCGCGACGTTGGCGCCGCGTACGTGGCTGATCCCCTCGATGGCGTCCAACTCCAGCGCGGAGCGGACTTCGCCCAGGAAGGTGGACGTGCGAATTTCGAGCCGGTCCTCGAAGAGCACGGCGATCTTCGTGGTAAGCCCGCGCCGCTGCGTGAGCTGGGCGACTCGCTTCTCGCGTCTTGCTGGTGTCGTTTCCATGGGGCGGGACAGTCAGGCGAGCCGAAGACCCGGCGCACCGTCCTTCCGCGAATGAATACCGCCGTTCACGCCGGAAGTTGCCACCCTCGATCGTCCGGTTGCGGCCTCAAGGCGCCGGCCGGCGGCTCGCGACTCCCAGTTCGCGCTCGAGGCAGTGAGCCACATTGAAGAGCTGACTCTCGGCGAAGGGGCGGCCCAGCAACTGCAGTCCGATGGGTAGGCCGGTGTTCGAAAACCCGCAGGGCATCGACAGACCGGGGATTCCGGCGAGGTTCGCAGAGAGCGTGCAAATGTCGGCCAGGTACATCTCGAGGGGATTTTCGCTCTTCTCTCCCTTGCGAAACGCGGAGGTGGGACTGACGGGACCGGCGAGAACGTCGAAGTCGGCATGGGCCTGCAAGAAGTCTCGTCGGATGAGCGTTCGGACCTTCTGCGCTCGCAGATAGTAGGCATCGTAGTATCCCGACGACAGAACATACGTCCCCAGGATGATGCGGCGCTTCACTTCGGGATTGAACCCCTCGCCGCGAGTGTTTTCGAAGAGGCCCGAGAGGTCCGGAGCGTTCTCCGTGCGAAGTCCGTAGCGGATGCCGTCGTAGCGCGCCAGGTTCGAGCTGGCTTCGGCGCAAGCGATGACGTAGTAGGTAGCGATGGAGTACTTCAGGTGCGGCAAGTGGGCGGTGCCGACCTTTGCTCCCAGCTTCTCGAGCTGACGCACGGCACCTTGAACGGCCGCGCGTGTCTGGGCGTCGATGCCCTCGCCCAGCATCTCTTCCGGCACTCCGACTCGCAAGCCCGTCAGGTCCTTTGACAGATCCGCGCCGCCCGGTCGACCCGGGTAATCGACAGAGGTGGAGTCCTTGGGATCGCGACCGCGAATGACGTCGAAGAGGCGGGCGCAATCTTCCACCGTGCGGCCGAAGGGTCCAATCTGGTCGAGCGAGCTGGCGAAGGCGACGAGGCCGTATCGGCTGACCGCGCCATAGGTCGGTTTCAGTCCCACGATCCCGCAGAGCGCTGCCGGCTGCCGCACGGAGCCGCCGGTGTCGCTGCCGAGAGCCACGGGCGCCAGGCCCGCGGCAACCGCCGCCGCGGAGCCGCCCGAGGAACCGCCCGGAACTCGCTCCAGGTCCCACGGATTGGAGGTCGCTCCGAAAGCGGAGTGCTCCGTCGAGCTGCCCATCGCAAACTCGTCCATGTTGGTCTTGCCCAGGCAAGGAAGACCTGCAGCAAGCATCCGTTCGTAGACGGTGGCGCCGTAGATCGGCCGGTAGCCCTTCAGAATGCGTGAGCCGCACGTGACCTCCGCCCCTGGAACGCTGATGTTGTCCTTGATCGCGACTGGGACCCCGGCCAAGGGTCCCAGTTCCTTCCCCTGGGCAACCCGCGCGTCGACGGCGCGCGCGGTCTCGAGCGCCAAGTCGGGAGTGCGGCAGAGGAACGCGTTGAGCTTCGGATTGCCGGCATCGATGCGCTCGAGGTGGGCCTGGACGACCTCCTCGCAGGAGACCTCGCGCGCCAGGATCCGGCGATGGATCTCGGAGGCGGAGCACTCGGTCAACATCGCTGGGGGCGGCTCAAGATTCGATCGCAGCGAGATAGAGCAGAGTGCCGCCGACGACGGAAACGGGCAGAGCGGTGAAGCCCAGCACCGGGACGGCCAGCCAGAAGGCGACGGCAATGCCGAAGCCGAGGACCTCCCAGCGGTGCGTCCAGGCGAAGTAGAGGCGCATCCTGTAGGAGATCTCGCGGCGCTCCATCGGGTAGTCGAGGAATTCGCTTGCCAGGAACCAGATGGTCACCACGGCCGCCAGGACTGCGTGAACGATGGGGCCGAAGAGCGGGATGAGATAGGTCCCCAGGATCAGCACTTGCAGGAGCACGAAGAAGAGAATCTTCTTCAACTGCATCACGAAGCTCTTCCCTAGCCGGCCGAAGGCCTGGCGAAACGTGAGGACGCTCGACTCCGCCTTGCCTGTGACCATTTCTTCGGTGCGTTCGGAGAGCCGTTCGTTGAATGGGCCGGCAATCAGGTTGGCCAGCGCGGTGAACACGAAGCTCGCCAGAACGGTGTAGGCGACGAGCGCGGCCGGCCAGAGCACCAGCGTGAAGGCCCACTGCAGCCAGGTTGCCAGGTGCAGCTTCAGGATGATCGAGTCGCGTATCGGGATGAGAAGGAACTAGAAGGTCACGAACAGCATCGCCAGCAGCAACACGAGCGAGAGCACGAACGGCGCCAGGGCATAGCGCATCAGCGTCGGATGCCGCAGCAGGAAATCGACTCCGCGCAGGGGAGCCTTGAGCCCATCGAGCAGGAGGCCTACGGAGGATTTTTGTCGTTCAGGCATGCGATTCGTCGGGAAGCTCGTCGATCGGGATAGGCACCCCGCCCGCATCAGCATACAGCTTCTGGCGGACGACGCGATACCCTGCGAGGACGGCGGCGTTTTCGAGATCCGTTAGGTGGCACATCAGGTCGAGGATTCCTAAGCTCTTCTCCGGGCCGCACGCGAGCAGCGCTTGGAGCGCGCGGCCATCGAGCGCCAGTTCCCGGACGCGATCGCGCACATCTACAACGGTGTCGCCCTTCTTGCTGCGCTTGTTGATCTCGAGGGTCGCGCCGGCGAGCGCGGAGGCAATCTTCTCGGGCGGAATCGGCGGGGCCGAGAGCGGCTCGGCCCGGTAGCGGGCCCAGCGGATCCGACTGCCCAGGGAGGCCGCCCGTTTCGGCAGCTCGAAGGCCCGGCTGAAAGCCAGGCCCTCGGTGAGCGCCGCATTCATTCCTTGAAGGAGGTCTTCCGGCGCCATCACGCGAGTCAAAGTCAGGTCGACCCACTCCTCCAACCCCTCGACTCCCAGGGCGACCGGTGGGCCGAAGCCGACGCGCGGTTGCGGGTTGAAGCCCTCGCTGTAGGCGATCGGGATGTCGGCCCGAGCGATGGCGCGATGCATCGTACGAGCCAGGTCCAGATGCGCCAGGAAGCGCATGCGGCCGGTCTTCTGATAGGCAGCTCGAATCAGCATGGGAGTGCAGCGAAAGGGCCGCTCACCATAGCAAGACGAGAGCCCGCCCGTCAACGCACAGGCGTCGCCAGGCGTACGCGAAAAACGACCAGGTCGGCATGCTGGGCGACGCGTTGCAGGAAGGACAGGCGATCGGCGCCGATCTCCTTGCACTGGGGTTCGGTCAGCACGACGTCGGTGATGCCGTGTCGCTCCAGGAAGGCCGCGCGCTCCGAAGCCGAGGTGCCCGGAGCCAGAAACTCCTTCAGCTCGGCCGCCCTGCGCACGGGGTCTCGCAAATAGATGCTCCAGCCTCGGAAGACCCGGCGGCCGGCCAGCGCGGGGATCAGCTGGGAAACGTAATCGGGCTGCGCCAGCACCACGCCCCCGGAGGTTGCGTCCCGCGCGAGGCGTTCCAGCACGGCGCGGATCTCGGACGACAGCACCATGGGAAACTCGCCTCGTACGGCGCCGGCTGCATCCCTGAGCGGGACGTCGAAGCTGCTCAGGCACGCCGCCAGGGTGAGCACTGCAGCCAGGGCCCGTTGTGGACGCGGCTTGTCGGGCAGCACGCTCCGGCAGAAGAGCACGACTCCACGGGCTCCGAGGACAGCCACGGGCACCGATAGCCCCAGCGCCAGCTTGCGCCGGAAGAACAGATACGGATTCACGAGCATCCAGGGCGCCGCCACGAGCCAGGCCACCCAGAGCGGCGTATCGGTCGCGTCTTCGTGAGACTCGGCCCGCCAGCCCGCTTCCGAGATCAGGTAGTAGACTCCGAAGAGCAACGGCTGTCCATAGCCGAAAAGGTAGTTAGATGCGCCGAGCCAGTAGTCGTCCATCTGAAAGCCGTGGACGCCGAGGTAACTGTTTCGAAACTGTAGGAGTGCCGGCGGAACGGCGGCAGCCAGGGCCGCCACGACGGCAGGCAGGCACGCCCGGAAACGGCCGGGGTTCCGCGCGCGCAGGTACGCCAGATGCAGAGCGCAGACGGCGGCCAGCGGGACCAGGTCGTAGGTGTGCAGCACTGCGATTCCGGCCCCCAGTGCCGCGGCGGCGAACGGCCGGGGCCGCCGCGCGAGGAAGATTGTCCAGAGGCAGCCGACCAGCAGCACGAGTGCGAGCGCCACGTGAGCGTGGAAGTAGAGAGCGAAGAAGTTGCTGCTGTCGGGCTGCAAGACAGCCAGCAAGTTCTGATACTCGATGGTCGTGCCGCCCCGAGCCATCCAGTTGAAGTCGAGGGTCCAGAAGAGGCCGCCCGCGAGCCACAGGTGCGCAAGTCCCACCGGGCGGTCCGCCGGCGAAAAGAGGCGAGCGGCGAGCAGCGCGAGAAAGACGAGCGTGACAGCGCCGATGACCAGCTTCGACACGAAGGGATAGAGGGTCGCCCGGATGCCGCACGCCCGAAGCAGCCAGCCGATGGTCCACGGAAGCGGCACGACTTGCGGATTGATGGCGCCGGCCTCGGAAGTGTGCAAGTTGGGGAACGAGGTGAGCCCGGCCGGTGCCTGTCCCGCGCGCTCGATGTAGACGAGGTTGTCGAGGAGATCGAGTTTGTCCGGCACTCCGAGGAAATCGCGGCCGTGGGCGAGAAAGCCGGCGATCTCCGGGGCGCAGGCCAACAACAGCACTGCCGCCGCCGCGAGCAACACGCGCGGCGTGAGCGCGGCCGCGGCCTCGCGAGCGGGCGTGCGTTCGTCGGACATCGGTGCATCTTAGCGTCCGCGCCCCGGCTCCAGCGAGAAGGGAGACGGTCTTATACTGCGCCTCGATGGACGAGCGACCCCGAGCCGACCCTCCGAACGACGAACTGGAGCGTTTCTGGTGCTGGGAGCCGCGTGGGCTGCGCGTCGGCGTTCTGGTGGGCATCGTTCTCGCGCTGGCGGCGGTGTTGTGTTTGTCGAACCTGGGACTTCAAGGGCTGGAGCACGACGAGCTTTACACGGCAGTGTTCTCGCGGCTTCCGCTGGGACAGCAGGTGGAACTGTTGCGCGAGGATCAGCATCCTCCGCTCTACACGTTCCTGATGCACTTCTGGCTCGCGGCCGGCAGTTCGGATTCGTGGGTGCGCCTGCCGTCGGCGCTGTTCGCGATCGGCAGTTGCTGGCTCGCCTTCCTGATAGGCCGGGAGTGCTTGTCGAACGCCTACGGGTTGTTGGCCGCGTTGCTGGTGGCGATCCACCCGTTCCACAGCTGGCTGGCGCAGGTGGGGCGCAGCTACGCGATGTTCGGCTTCGAGGTGCTGCTGACGCTCTACGCCGCGCTGAGGCTGGTGCGGCGAGGCGGAAGGTCGTCGGATTGGGCGCTATACGGCGTCGCGGCGTGCCTGCAGTTCTACACGTTCTACTACGGGTACTGCGTGGTGAGCATGCTCGGGCTGCTGCTGCTGGTCGTGTTTGCCGATCGGCCCCAGATCCTGCGGCGGTGGCTGGCGGCCCATCTGTCGATCGTGGTCGGGTATTCGCCCTGGATTCCGGTCGCCTGTCACCAGGTGTTCGCGACGCCGAACAAGATGCTCGCAACCAAGGTGCCTGCGGTCGGCGAGCAGCTCGAGAACATTGCGCGGATGGGCGCCACCGTGACGGAGCCGTTCTGGACGCTTTCGCTGCATTCGGAGACTCGCGCGCTGAGCGTGATCCCCTGGGTGGCGCTTGCGGCGGGGCTGACGTTCGCGGCTGGAGTCGCCGGGTTCCGCAGCGTCCGGAGGCTAACGCCGGTGCCTTGGTACTTCCTGCCGGCGGCAGCAGCGGGCTGCTTCCTCTTCCCGGCGCTGGTGTCGCTGGCGCTCAACGCTCACTTCCTATCCTGGCGCTATCAGGTAGCCGCCAGCCTGCTGGGCCAGTTCGTGGTCGCGGCCGCGCTGATGTGGCCGCGACGCGCGTGGGTTCTCGTCGTCGTGGTGCTGGCGATTTGCCGCTGGGAGCTGGCGCTGGCGCTTTCGCTGCAACACACGCCACGCGACCAGTTCCGCGAGGCTGCCGCGGAGGTGGCCGCCAAGGCCCGCGCCGACGACGCGCTGGTTTTCTCTCGGGAGAGTTACGAGTTCATAGGAAGCCACTACTTCAAGGCGCCCGGGACGCAGTGCGGTTTT
>JACQFU010000135.1 GCA_016199905.1 Candidatus Wallbacteria bacterium | reverse complement strand
GGTCCCGGGGCCGCGTCGGGCCGGACGTCGACGGTGAAATCCAGACGCGCCGTCTGGCCCGCGGCCAGGACCGTCGGATTTCCGGGCGACGTGGTCGTGTCAAAGCCTTCGGAAGACCCGTTGAATCTCAGTCCAGCGGCAAGCGAGAGGGTGTCGTCCTGTCCAATGTTGACGACCGTCGCGCGGACCGCGAGGCCTCTCTGGCCCGCCGACACCTTCGTCCGGGAGAGCGCCAAGGCGTCGAGGCGCAGCGTGGCCGGAATCAGAACCCGCCAGCTGCCGGCCTGGCGGTTCGTCACGGGAACCGCGCGCCCGGTATGGGTCTCGGTGGCCAGCACGACGGACGTCACCGAGACGACTCCGGCCGGCGCGCTATCCAGTACGTCGACGGAGGAGGGGAGGACGCGGCTTTCCCCCGCAGCCAGCGTCACGGGATTCGCGGGCTCCGCCGTCACGGCATAATTGGCGGTGGAACCGTTGAAGCGTAGCCCCGCGGAGAGCCCCTCCATGGCCGTCTGGCCGGCGTTCTCGACCAGAAGCTCGATCGGGAGATCTCGCTCGCCCCGGACCACCTGCGCCCCGGGCACCGTCAGCGCCAGCACCACCAGATCGGCCGGGGCCTCCACGGTCCACTGAGCCCCCGCGTCGTTGACGACGAGCAGCGGGCCCCCCTGAAGCGACTCCAGCCCCTCCACCGCAGCCACCAGAGACGCCGGCCCCAGCGCAACGGACGGCGACAGGCTGACCGTGAAGGTCAGGACGGCGCTCTTCCCGGCAGCCAGCAGCCCCGCATTGTTGGGGTCGCCGAGGATGAAGTAGCCCAAACTGTTTCCCCCGATGATCAGATCCGACAGCAGGTCCTCGGCCGTCGTGGCGCCCGAGTTGGCAATGCCCACCTCGACTCTCAAACCAATCTCGCCTTGCGTCACAGCCGCTCGCCCGGGTGTGACGCGCGTAATGTGCAGCTCGGCTGGCCCGACGACAGTCCAGCTTGCGGTGATGCCGTTCGCCACGGGTGCCGCCGCAGCGGTGTTGACGTCGCGGGCGCCGACCAGGGCCGTGAGAGTCGTGGCGCCCAGCGGAGCTTGCGAGAGCACGTCGACGAGATACGTGAGGACGCGAGACTGGCCGGCCGCCAGGGTTGTGACGTTCGTGGCGAGAGTCGTTACCGCATAGCCGGCCCTGGAACCGCCAAAGAGCGGCGTGCCGGCGATCGCCATTGCGGAGGCGCCTGAGGTTGCGGGTGCGGTGTTGGCAATCGCGAGCTCCACGGGCACCTGGCGCTGACCGCGCAAAAGCCTCGTTGCGCCCGGCCGGATCGCGGTCACCGCGAGAGCGGCCGGGAGCTGAATCTGCCAGCGCGTCTGCACGGCGTTGACGACGGCGGCGGCAGCGCCCGAAGCGTTCGCCTGGAGATCGGCGGTGAGGGTGGTGAGACCCGGGGCTGCCGTGGGAAGTACGTCGACGCTGAAGGTCAGGATTGCGCTGGCGCCGCCTGCGAGCGTCACGGCATTGCCCGCTGCCGTGGTGACGAGGTAACCCGCAGACTGGTGGTTGAAGCGGAGCCCGGCGTTGAAATCGACGGAGAGATCGCCCGGGTTGTGCAGAGCGAGGCGGACGGTGTTGCCCGCATGGCCCGGTTCGAGGACCTGTGCCGTGGCCACGAGCGAGTCGGCCGTGACACTTCCAGTGAGTTGAACCGTCCAGGCGGTCGAGGACGGGTTTGCGACGGGGACCTGCTGAAGACTCACGGCATCCAGCGCCGAGACGACGGCTGCAATCGCAGTGGATCCTCGGGGGGCGGTGTCGAGCGCGTCGACGGAGAAGAACAGGGTGGCGCTCTGGCCGGCCGGAAGGTTCGCTATCGCGGAGGACAGCGGCTGCACGGCATAACCGGACGCGGAACCGTTGAACCGCAAGGCCACGGATAGCGCGATCGCCAGGTCACCCGTGGCGGCCGGGGCCGTGTTGGTCACGGGCACTTGCACGGTGATGCCGCGCTGCCTGCGGCGAACGATCGACTGCGAGGAAGCCAGGGAGCCGACGCCGAGAGACGCCCGATCGCTGGCGCTCCAGGTGGCGCGTCGCGAGTTGACGACGCTGATGGGCACGGACGTGTTGCCCTCCTGCGCGCGCACATCGGCCGTGACGTTCGTCAGTCCGAGGGCCGCCGTGTCCAGAACATCGATTGCATAGCTCATCGACGCGGAGCGGCCGGCGGCGAGCGTATCGGGCGCCGCGACCAGGCGGCTCACGGTGTAACCGCCGTTGGAGGTGCCTATTCGGAGTGCGCCGGCGATGAAGATAGCCGTGCCGCCGGTGGCCGCCGGAGCCGGGTTTCGGAGAACGACCCGGGCCAGCGCGCCTATCTGTCCGCGATGCACGCGCGCGCTGGACAGGGTCACGGAATCCACGACCAAGCCGGCCAGTTCTTGCACGAGCACGTTTTTCGACTGGGCATTGTTTCCGGCGATCCCGACGGGCAGGCCGGTGAAGGCATTGGTTGCGGCGAGGGTGAGGCTGGTGATACTGGAGCTTCCCGCGGAGTTTCCCGTCACCACGAAGTCGAGCGGAAGGTCCGCGGCGGGTGCGATCGACTTTGCGAGCGCAAGCGCCGGCGCCGACAGGTTGGAGCCGGCGAACACGAGCTGGGCCGCCGTGAGGTTAGCCGTGCCGGTGCCGTAGTTGTGCAGCTTCACCGTGGCACCGAGAGTCTGGCCTGTGGCGAGCTGAGTCCGGGTGACCGAGATCGAGTCGATCTTGATGGAGGGAATGGCGTTGACGACGGAGACCGAGGCAGCTGTCGCCAGGTTGGCGGCGATCGGGACGCTGCTGCCGTCGAAGGCGCTCGACGCGGTGAGGGTGGCGCTCGTGATCGAGGCGGCGCCGGTGCTGGGTCCGCCCGTGACGCCGAGCATGAGGGAGGCCGTGCCTCCGCCCGCGGCGAGGGATATCGACAGCACGGTGTCAGTGGGGGTGAGAAGCAACTTCGGGTTCACGGTGAGCTTGCCTGCAGAGAGGTTTGCCGCGCCGGTGCCGTCGTTGCGCACGGTTACGGTGGCGGTGAAGCTCTGTCCCACGCCGACGATGCTGCGGGCCGAGGCGATGGAGATGATTTTCAGAGCGGGCGTGGGGCGTATGACGGTGACGTCCACGGGCGAGGCTGCGTTGCTGCGGATGCCTGCCGCCGATCCGTCCTGGGCGCTGGTGGCCGTGATCGTGGCGCTGGTGATGGAGGCGACGCCCTGACTGGCGCCGGTGCAGGTGAAAGTGAAAGTCGTGGTCTGGCCGGCCGCCAGAGACCGGGCCGTGGCCAGCTCGGCGGCCGTCACGGCGGAGCCCGTGATGCTCAGGTGCTCGCCGGTGAAGTTCGCGGCCGCGCTGCCGAAGTTGCGGAGCGTGACTGTGGTTGTGAAGGTTTGTCCCAAGCCGACGGTGGAAAGGGAGGTTGCGATCTTGGTGATGCCGACGTTAGGCGCGGGCACGTTGCTGACGTCGGCGACGAAAACACCGCGGCCGTGGGTGAAAGCGAAGAGCCGATCGGTCGACTGTTGATAGACCAGCGCTTCGACGATGGTGTTGGCCAACCCGGGAGAGTTGACGTTGCTCCAGCTTGCGCCGGCATCGGTGCTGGAGAACACCCCGGAGTCGGTGCCGGCAAAGAGAGTATTCGTATCCTTTGGGTCTATGGCAACGACGTGGCAGGGCACGTTGGGAAAGGCGGTAGGACCCGTGCCCCGCAAAGATAACCACGAGATGCCGCCATTCATGCTCTTCCAGACCTGGCCGTTGGGAACGTCGAACCCGGAGAATGTCACATAGAGAGTGTTCGAATCGGTCGGATGAACCGCGATACCGGAGACATACGAGTTGGCGGGCAAGCCGGCAGAGATATTCAGCCAGGTAGGCGCTTGCGTGAGCGCAATGGTCGATTTGAAGACTGAACCGCCATCGGTTCCCAGATAGACGGTGGAACCGTTGGAGCTGGGCGCAATGCCGATGGCCGTGATCGTGTCGATGCCGTGTAGCGCTGCACCGCTGGTAGCGGAACTCCAACTGGTTGCGCCATTGATCGTGCGCCAGGGTTGCGTGCCGCCCAGCCAGAGCCTGGAGCTGTTGGACGGGTCCATGGCGAAGACCGTTATGAAGGGAAGACCCTCGGTGATGCCCGTGGTGGCGCTCGAGTAGCACAGCGGGAATTGACAGTCCGGCGTTTGGCACGCGATACCTTGCGAAGTCTTCCTCAGTTCGCCGTTTTGCGACTCCACGTAGAAGACGTTATCGTTGGTCGGATCGATGGCGCAGTAGCCTCCATCGCCGGGGAATATCCGGTTCCAGTCGAAGCTGGGGTTGGGGGAGGGGTTCTTGGAGTCGTAACCATCGCTGCCGTTATCCTGAGTCCCCCCGATGACGACGGTTCCCGTGGCCGACACGGCGCCGTTGTAGAACTGGGTCACACCGTAGCCATGGTTCAGGGTGCGGAAGGAGGGGAGCGCGGATGCGCCGGAGTCGGTGGCGAAGACGCCGCCGTCGTTCCCGAAGAAGATGCGCTGGTGAGTCGTGCCGTCGTAGTCGGGGCTAAACGCTATGGCGTGCTGGTCGGCGTGGGGCACGTCGACAGTTGGGGCGCACCATCGACTGGCCTGCGCCCAGGTCGCGCCGGCGTCGTTCGACACGAACAGGTTGACTCCTCCCACCCACAATCGCCGGGAGTTGAAGGGATCGATGGCGCAGATGTTGTCGTACTCGAGCTGCCCATCGAAACTACCGTCGAACCCGGAGCCGACGGGAATCGACAGAGTCGCCCAAGTAGCTCCGTTGTCGACGGAGGTGAAGATGCCGTCCAGGGTGCCCGACCTCGCGCCGCAGAGCGCCAGGAACCGATCTCCGGTCCTTGAAATGGCGATGCTGGCCTGGAATGACGGGGTGAGCCCTGTCTTGCGGGCCACGAAGGTAGCGCCGCTGTCGGTGCTGACGTAGAACCCGTCGGAACGCTTCCAGACGAACAACACGTCGCTCGAACCATTCTGTCCCACGACCAGGTCGGTGATGCATCCTGTGAGCTGCGAAGCGGCCAGCCGGTTCCACGAGAAGCCGCCGTCGCTGCTGGCAAAGAGACCCGTTGTCGTCGCCGCGTAGAGCCGGGTGCCGAAGAGCAGGCTCACAGCGAACTTGTTGACGAAGTAGAAGTCGGCCTTGGACGCCGTGGAGGCCAACTGGTTCCAGTGGGCGCCGCCGTCGATGGACTTGAAAATCCCGGCTCCTCGAACGGCGTTGGTATCTCCCTCTCCGGAGCCCGACTCCTCTCCGGTGCCCGCATAAACCACCGAAGCATCCTTGGGATCGAGAGCCAGGCACGAAACGGCCAGATTGGCCATCGAGTCGTCGAGCGCCACCCAGTTCTGGCCACCATCCGTCGTCTTCCAGACTCCTCCCGCGACCCCGCCGGCGTAGACGACGCTCGAACTGGCAGCAGCCAGGGCACGCGTACGGCCGCCGATGTTGCCGGGCCCGATGGACGACCATCCGTTGACGGTCGCCGAGGCGACACCCGGCTGGCTAGGGGGCATCGAAGCCTCGGTGAAAGTGCGGATGGCTCCTGGCACTGCCTTCCCGGAGGTCAGTTCCCGGACGGGACGCAGGAGGACGCGTGGCGGCGGCAAAGTCGAAAGGCTTCCTCCGGGCATCCGTTCGGCCCGGGCGCGGGCATCCATCAGTTTCTCGATGGGCACTAGCCCGGCAGGGCTTCGACGCTTTCGCAGAAACCAGCGAGTCGATTCGTGAGGACTGTCCTCGGCCTCGCAGGCGTGCTTGCCCTCCCTCTCCCCTCGCTCATCCTCCCACTTCACGACCCACTTCGGCTCCGGCGCGGACCGCAGCTTCTGCACGCCGGCCATGTCCAACTGCACGTGGGCGGCCTCTACCGACGTCGCCGAGAATAGCCAGCAAGCCAGAAGGACAAGGCCGATCCTGACCGCCGCCTGCCGAAAGCGTGCCTTCATCTTGGGTCGAGCTTCAGTGCTCCGAGCATTGGGGAAACAATTCGCGCGCGCGCAATCATGCAATCATTAATGCGCCGAAATAGCTTCGGCAACCGGTCGTCTACGGCGCGGCATCCTCCAGCCGGTAGACGGCGGCCGGAACGTCACCGTCGACGCGAAGGATCTTCACCAAGGGGCCTTGTCGGGACGCGGGGCTGTCGAGCAGCCAGGAAAGATGCCCGAGTGTCTTGGTCTTGCCGTAAAAGTCGTCGTAGATGACGAATCGGAGCTTCTTGCGGCGCATCAGCGAAACCAGCTCGCCCAGGTCCTTCACGGGCTCGGGGAAGGCCGACTCCCACCGCACGTAGCGGCCGAGCGTCCAGAGATCGTAGTAGTCGCCGCTGGACGTGAGGACCTGCGGTGGGTCGGACATCCCCGAATGACGCAGCGCGTCATCGACCGCGAGCACGCGCCGGCTGCTCGCGGGCAAGGCGACCATCGCGTTCAAATCGAGCGCCGCTTTCACTACGAGCGCCGCCGCCAGCGCGATCGCCCGAGCGGGCACCGGCCGACCCCACGCTTGCACCTCCCGGGGTACGCTGTCTCGCAGGAACCACCACACCGACAGCATCAAGGGCGCCACCAGCGGCAGGAAATAGCGCGGCCCCAGGAAGGCCATCGCCAGAGCGCCCAGGTAGGCAGCCGCCGTGAAGTAGACGAGCCCGGCCGCTCCGCGCAGGCGCCACGCCGCATGGATCAACCCCAGCGGCAAGAGCGCATGCGTCCCGTAGCCCAGCATCGTCTTCGGGAACACGAAGCTGCCCACCAGCAAACCCGCGAACCCGCCGGCCCAGTGCTGGAAAAAGCGCGCGGGGCCCAGACGGATGACCTCCAGCAGGCCGATCTCGTCCGGCACGTCTCCCCAGTGCTCCTGCCAGTTCGCGTCGCCGTAGATGCCGAACCAGACGTTCTTCGCCATGAAGCTGCGAAACGGAGTCCCGTACGCCCACCACGTAAGCGCCAGTTGCGGAGAGGCGGCCGCCACGAACGCCAGGGCGTACAACCCGGCCTGTTTCCAGCGAGGTCGTGCGCCGCCGGCGCCCACAGCCAATAGCCACACACCCTGCGCCAGCGCCGGCACTTGCGCAGCGTAACGAAAATCATAGGCCAGGCCCGCCGCCGCGCCTGCCAAGAGCACCCGCGGCCGCCGGCCGGTCAGCAGCGCCGCCGACACCAGCAGCATCGCCACGCACGGGATGTCCGTCCCCTCTGCCGGCGCCCATTGAGCGAAGGGCGGCGCCATCCCGCAGCAGACGGCCACGATGAAGGCCAACACTGCATCGCCGGTCACGTCCCGCGCGATCAGCGCCACGGCCACCAGCGCCAGTGCCGCGAAACCGGCGCCGATCAGACGCGCCGCGACGACCGGGCTCCCCGTCAACGCCCAGACGCCCTTCAACAAGAGCGGATAGCCGGCGGGCCAGAAGGCGTTCGTGATCTTGGCGGGTTCCGAACGGCCCATCTCGTGCGCGATTCCGACGTGGCTGAAGAAGTCCGCCAGGTGCACCACCGGGTCTCGCAGACCCAGGGCGAGGTAGATTCCAAAGAAGGCCAGACCCAGCACCGCGAGGCAGGCTCTCGGGATCTGTCCTTCAGGCGCTCCCGTTCCAATGGCGGGCTCGCGCGGCTCCTCGGTCATGGCGGCGATGTTACCCCGCTCGGGGCAGGGCGTCCACTTGCGGGTGGCTGCTTCTCGCTCCCAGCCTGCTTGCTATATTGAGTCGAGGATGTGGCTTCCCAAAAGGCTGAAGAAGGCCCTCGCGGCGTCGCTCCTGGGACAGACGGACGACGAGGAAGCCCCGCGGCCATCGGAGGAAGCGCCGCCCGACATCGAACAGCCTCCCGTGGGTCCCGACGCCGGCGCCGCCACGGCCCAGGCGGACACCGTTGAACCCGCGCCTGCTGTCCTAGCCGAGACGCCTGCCCCCTCCGGGAACGCCCTGCTCGACGCCTTGGCCGGCGCTCCCGACCTGGCGGCCCAGTTCCCGGAGCTCGAAGCGGTCGAGGAGCACGCCGAGACCTTCCTCGACCGGCGACTGGCAGGCGTCTCCGACCTCGCCGGAGACTTGCTGACAACGCCCGTCGAAGCTCTCGAGCCCCAAGCCGAACCTCCCAAGAGAGCCGCAACACCGGAAGAAGCGACTCCTCAGGAGCAGCCCTCCGAACCCGCTCCGGCGCCCACTCCGCGCGCCGCAGATCTCGACGTGGAGTTCGTCGAGGCCCGAAGCCTCCAGCCGCTGTCCGAAGAGGCGCAGGAGATCATCCGCAAGGAGACCGGCAAGTACCGCGAACTGTTCAAGAGCCGGGCAGTGCATCACCTGTTCCTGGATCTCGCCGGCCCTCATACTCCCGCGAAGTTCGCATCGCCCGAAGACGAGTCGCTCTATCTGCAGCAGGCGACGCGCCGGGCCCTGGACGAGGCGCGCGAGGAGCTGGCGCCGATCGAACTGCGGATGAACGATCGGGCGGCCTATCGTCTCCTGGACGAGATCCTGGCCGGGGTAATCGGCTTCGGTCCGATCCAGCCGCTGCTCGAGGACCCGACGGTGAGCGAGGTGATGATCAACGGCCCGTCGCGCGTCTACGTGGAGCGGCAAGGCAAACTCTTCCTCACTCCCGTGCACTTCGCCGACAACGTCCAGCTGATGCAGGTCATCCACAAGATCGTCAGCCCCCTGGGCCGGCGGGTCGATCGTACGGTCCCGACGTGCGACGCTCGTCTTCCCGACGGCAGCCGCGTCAACATCGTCATCCCTCCGCTGGCGCTGAACGGGCCCACCGTCACGATCCGCAAGTTCTCCAAGAAACCTCTCGGCGTCGACGATCTGATCCGCCGCGGGACGATCTCGGCCGGCATGGCGGCGTTCCTCGACGGTTGCATCAAGCTGCGGTTGAACATCGTGGTGAGCGGAGGGACGGGCTCCGGGAAGACCACGACGCTCAACGTGCTCTCGGCCTTCATCCCCGGCGACGAGCGCATCGTGACCTTGGAGGACGCGGCGGAGCTTTCGCTCCAGCAGGAGCACGTGGTCTCGATGGAGTCGCGCCCGCCCAACGTGGAGGACGCCGGCGAGGTGACGCTGCGGCTGTTGCTCCGCAACGCGCTGCGGATGCGGCCCGACCGCATCGTGGTGGGCGAGTGCCGCGGGGCGGAGGCGCTGGACATGCTGCAGGCGATGAACACGGGCCACGAGGGTTCCATGACGACGGGGCACGCCAACACTCCGCGCGACATGGTGGCTCGACTGGAGACGATGGTGATGATGTGCGGCATGCCGCTGTCCTCGCAGACCATCCGCGAGCAGATCGCGCGCAGCGTCCACCTGTTCGTCCAGCAGGCGCGGCTGCATGACGGCAGCCGCCGGATCGTGGCCATCACGGAGGTGCGGGGAATCCGGGACGACCAGGTGCAGCTGGCCGACATTTTCCGGTTCTCGAAGGAGGGCCTCGGCGAAGACGGCAAGCTCCTGGGCCATTTCGAGTTCACCGGCAGCGTTCCGGAGTTCCTGCACCGGTTCCAGGAAGAGGGCGTCCGGCTCCCGGAGGACGTGTTCGGCGAAGGGACCAATCTGACCCGGTTGATGAAACGAGTCATCAAGGAACGCGCGAAGGCCGCCAAGCGCGAGCGCCAGGAGCTGGAACGTTTGGCGGAGGAGTCGGGACGCGAAGACGTCCCCTACGAGCGCTCGACGCTGATGATGGCCATCAAGGGAATGCGGGTGCTCGACTGGCAGCAGGCGATCTGCGAGCCCCAGGCAGAGGAGGAAAAAGGTCCATCGGATGTTTTCAAGGCTCCGGCTCTCGGCTCCAGGCAGACCATCACCGACAAGGAGGTGCTGGGCCCGATGCGCCGGTGGCTGCTGGCCGAGCTGGCCCTGAGGCTGGAGCGCCTGGTCGCCTTCGAGAAGCTCGACGTGCAGGCCAAGGACCTCGCCCAGGAGCGCGAGATCCTCGGCGAAAAGCTGCGCTACTGCTTCCGGGACCTCAGCAAGGAGTACCGCATCCGAACGAGCGAGACCGTCACGGACGGCGTCATCGAGACGGCCCTGCGAGACGCCGCGGGCCTAGGACCGATCCAGCCCCTGCTCGACGACCCGGAGGTCAACGAGGTGATGGTCAACGGCCCGGACCAGATCTACATCGAGAAGAAGGGCAAGGTGACCCGCACGGGCGTCCGTTTCCGCGACGCACCTCACGTGCGCCAAATCATCGATCGAATCCTGACCCGTGTGGGCCGCCGGGCCGACGATTCCAACCCAATCGCCGACGCGCGGCTGCAAGACGGCTCGCGCGTCAACGTCGTGTTGGCGCCGATCTCGCTCGTCGGGCCCGCGATCACCATTCGCAAGTTCCGACCCGTGCCCATCCAGGTGCTCGACCTGGTCGGTTTCGGAAGCCTCTCGCCGGAGATGGCCCTGTT
>JACQFU010000134.1 GCA_016199905.1 Candidatus Wallbacteria bacterium | reverse complement strand
GGAACGTGCCCGGGAAGCGCTGCGCCGGGGCGACGAGTTGATGGCGGTCAAGAACTTCCCCGGGGCCGTGGCGCTGTACGGTCAGACGATCGCGTCGGCCCGCGCTGGCAAGATGGCTCGGGACCGAGGAGAACAGCAAGCCAAGCAGGCCGAGGTGCAGTTCCGCAGTACGTTCAGCGCGCTGGCCAGCCAGGTCCCCGCCGCGAACAGCCGGGAGGACAAGGCCCGGACGCTGGCCATCCAAAAGTTTCAGCAGGGCGAGCAGGCTCTTCAAGCCAGACAGTTCGGAACGGCCCGGCGGATGTTCCTGGACGCGGAAGGGTTCCTGAAGCGTGTGATTCGCGCGGCGCCAGGCGTGACGGACGATTGCGACGGCGCGCGGGCAAATCTGGACCGGGTCCAGGGCTTTCAGCGCCGGGCCGAGCAGACGATGGCGGAAAGCGAATTCGAGGTCGTGAAGGGGCTGGTCGTGAAGTCTCGGAGCTTGCTGGACGATGCGAAGCGCCTGTTCGACTCGAACCAGTGCGACGAATCGCTGCGGACCAGCCGCCTGGCTGAGAACGCGTTGAAGCGCGCAGCCGAAATGGCGCTGCAGTCGCGGCGGTAGGAAGCGGGCTTCTTCCTAGAAGTTCTTGTCTTCCAGGTGCTCGCCGAAGACTCGGCGCAGGGCGGTCATGATTTCGCCCAGGGTGACGTCGCGTTCGACGGCTTCCACGATAGGCTCGACCAGGCTGTCGCGAGACCGGGCGATGGCCTCGATTCGGGCCAGCGAGTCCCGCGCGGCCGAGGCGTCTCGCCGACTGCGCAGCAGCGCGAGCCGCTCGCACTGGCGGCGCTCGATCTCGGGATCGATGCGCTGGATCGGCACCGTGGCCGGGGACGGCGAGACGAACCTGTTCACCCCAACGATCGCCTGGCGGCCCGACTCGACGGCTTGCTGCGCTTGCCAGGCGCTGTCCTGGATCTGGCGTTGCACATAACCGGACCCTATGGCGGCCTTCATACCCCCCATCGCGTCGATGGTCGCGAGGGTGTCGAACACCTCACGCTCCAGCCGGGCGGTGAGGGCCTCGATGGCGTAGGAGCCGGCCAGCGGATCGATAGTGTCCGCGACTCCGGTTTCGCAGGCGATGATCTGCTGCGTGCGGAGGGCGATCTGCGCGCTCGCCTCCGTCGGCAGGCCGAGCGCCTCGTCGCGGCTGTTGGTGTGCAGCGACTGCGTACCGCCCAGGACGGCCGCCAGCGCCTGGATTGCCACTCGGGCCACGTTGTTTCCAGGCTCTTGTGCGGTAAGCGTCGAGCCGGCGGTCTGCGTGTGAAAGCGCAATTTCTGGCAGCTCTCGTCGGCCAGGCCGAATCGGTCGCGCACGATGCGGAACCAGATCCGGCGGGCTGCGCGGAACTTGGCGATCTCCTCCAGGAAGTTGTTGTGGACGTTGAAGAAGAAGCTGAGTCTTGGAAGCAGGCGGCGTAGGTCCTGGCCGGCTTCGCGCGCTTGCTCGACGTAGGTGACGCCGTCGGCGAAGGTGAACGCCAGCTCCTGGGCCGCCGTGGAGCCCGCCTCGCGGATGTGGTAGCCGCTGATGCTGATGGGGTTCCACTTCGGCAGGCTCTTCACGCAGTAGCCGAAGACGTCGGTGACCAGCCGCAGGGAGGGTTCCACCGGAAACGCGTAGGTCCCGCGCGAGATGTACTCCTTGAGGATGTCGTTCTGGAGCGTGCCGGAGAGTTTGGAGAGCGGCACGCCGCGGCGCCTGGCCAGCGCCACGTACATCGCCAACAGCACGATCGCCGTCGAGTTGATTGTCATCGAGGTCGAGACCTCGCCGAGCGGGATGCCGGCGAACAGCTCGTCCATGTCGGTCAAGGAGTTGATGGACACTCCGACTCTTCCAACCTCGCCGGCCGCCAGCGGGTCGTCGCTGTCCAGGCCGATCTGGGTCGGCAAGTCGAACGCGGTCGAGAGGCCCGTCTGGCCGGCCTCCAGCAGGTACTTGAACCGGCGGTTCGTCTCGACGGCCGTGCTGAAGCCGGCGTACTGCCTCATCGTCCAGAAGCGCGCGCGGTACATCGTCGGCTGCACGCCTCGCACGAAGGGCGGCTCGCCCGGAAAACCCAGGTCTCGCGCGGCGTCCAGGTCCGCAACGTCGCCGGGCGTGTAGAGTCGCTCGAGCCCTGCGGCGTTCTCGAGCTCGGCCCGCTCTGCCACCGCGTCCAGCGACTTCTTCAGGGTCGTTCGCTCCCAACGGAGCTTTTCAGTCGTCATGCGAACTCGACTCCTTCGGGAGGCCGGGGCCGGGCCCGTCAGCTCTCGAACTCCACCAGCAGCGCATTGGTCTCCACCGTGTCGCCCGCGCTCACCAGCAGGCGCTTCACCACGCCGGGCGCAGCCGCGCGGATCTCGTTCTCCATCTTCATCGCCTCGAGCACCAGCAGCTTCTCGCCGGCTGCCACGCGCGAGCCTGGCTGCACCAGCACGGCTACGACCTTCCCGGGAATGCGGCTGCGGACCTTGGAGGCTCCGGCCGTTTCGTCGCGGGGCTTGCCGTGATCGCTTTCGCGCATGCTCTTCTCGCGCTCGTCGAGGACCTCCAGATCGTAGTACTCGCCCCGGACGCAGACGATGGTGCGGCCGTCCTGGCGCAGGAAGTGCACCTTGTAGCTCACGCCGTCCACGAGGATCGACAGGCAGTCGCCCGTGACCTGCCGAACGTCCGCGCGGCCGGCGCGCCCCTCGAGTCCAAAGACCCAACCGTCGCCAGCCGGCGCAAGTTCCACCCGGCGCAACTCGGACCCGTCCCCGACGTAGTACTTCACGCCCACGGGCGCCTCCCTCCGGGCCTGCCCGCCAGCTGCCAGTTGCCCGCGCTCCCGGCCCGCGGCGCCTTGGCGGACTCCGCAGTGCGCGTGTGGCGCAACCACGCCGCAGCGAACGCCGCAACGTCGCGGTGCTCGCGCGAGCCGCCGGACTGTTCGATCTCCATGTGCCGATCGATGAAATCAGTCGCAAGGTTGCCGGCCACGAACTGGGGGTTCGACAGCAGCAGCAGGTGGAATGGGATCGAAGTGCGAATGCCCTCGATCACGTAGTCTCGAAGCGCGTCCGCCATTCGCTCGATTGCCGTGGCGCGGTCGGGACCCCACGCGATGACTTTGGAAAGAAGCGGATCGTAGTGCAGGGAAACCTCGTAACCGGCGTAGATCCCGGTGTCGACGCGGACCCAGGGAGCGCGCGGCTCCTTGTAGACCCGGATGCGGCCAGGCGACGGCACGAATCCGGCGAAGGGGTCCTCCGCGCTCACGCGGCACTCGATTGCGTGACCCCGGGGCTGCACGTCCTGCTGGCGGACGGACAGCTCGTGTCCCTCGGCGATCCGGATCTGCTCGTACACCAGGTCCAGGCCGGTAACTGCCTCCGTGACGGGGTGCTCCACCTGAAGACGCGTGTTCACCTCCAGGAAAAAGAAGTTCCGTTCCTCGTCGACCAGGAACTCCACCGTTCCGAGATTGGAGTAGCCGGCCGCGCGCACAGCCGCCAGGGCCGCCTCGCCCATCCGGAGGCGCAGCTGGGGCGTGACGCAGACGCTCGGCGTCTCCTCCAGCAGCTTTTGGTGCCGGCGCTGGACGCTGCACTCGCGCTCGCCCAGATAGACGGCGTGGCCGTGGAGGTCCGCCATGACCTGCACTTCGATGTGGCGTGGACTGGCGAGGTACTTCTCGACGTAGATCGACGAGTCGCCGAAGGACGCCATCGCCTCCGAGCCAGCCCGCTCGAAGGCGGAGGCGAAGTCGGACGGTTCGCGCACCACGCGCATGCCCTTGCCTCCGCCACCCGCTGCCGCCTTGATGAGCACCGGGAAGCCGATCCTTCCGGCAGCCTCCAGCCCCTCTCGAGCCGAGGCGATCGGTTCTTCCACTCCCGGCACCAGGGGGACGCCGTGACGCGAGACCAATTGACGCGCGGCGGTCTTGTTCCCCAGGGCTCGAATGGCTGAGGCCGTGGGCCCGATGAAGAGCAGCCCCGCTTCGTCGCAGGCGGCGGCGAAGACCGCATTCTCCGAGAGGAAACCGTAGCCCGGGTGAATCGCGTCGGCGCCGCACTTCTTCGCCGCCGCGAGGACCTTGCCGATGTCCAGGTAGCTCTCTCGCGCCGGGGCCGGGCCAATGCAAATGGCTTCTCCGGCGTCCAGGACGTGCCGGCTTGCGCGGTCGGGCTCGGAGAAGACAGTTGCCGTCGCGATGCCGCGAGCCTGGCAGCAAGCGATCACGCGGCAAGCGATCTCGCCGCGGTTGGCGACCAGGACTTTCTTTATCGGTCTCAGGGCCATCTCGGACTCACAGCGGGATGTTGCCGTGTTTCTTTGGGGGATTGGTATCGCGCTTGGTCTCGAGCATCCGGAGCGCGGCGGCGAGCTTGGGGCGCGTCTCGGCCGGGTCAATCACTTCATCGATGTAGCCCTTGGACGCTGCCACGTAAGGATTGGCGAACTTCTCCCGGAACTCGGCGACCTTCTGTTGCCGGAGGGCCACCGGGTCGGTGGCGGCCGCCAGCTCCTTCTTGTAGAGGATGTTGACGGCGCCCTCCGGTCCCATCACCGCAATCTCGGCTGTGGGATAGGCGAAATTCACGTCCCCCCGGATGTGCTTGCTCGACATCACGTCGTAGGCGCCGCCGTAAGCCTTACGGGTGATGACCGTGACCTTCGGGACGGTGGCTTCGCAGTACGCGTAAAGCAGCTTGGCGCCGTGCTTGATGATGCCTCCCCACTCCTGCTGCGTGCCGGGAAGGAAGCCGGGCACGTCCTCGAAGGTAACCAGCGGGATGTTGAAGCAGTCGCAGAAACGGATGAAGCGGGCCGCCTTGATGGACGCCGCGATGTCGAGCGTGCCGGCCAGGACGGCGGGCTGGTTGGCGACGACTCCGATGGAACGTCCGGCGAGCCGCGCAAAGCCGACGACGATGTTGGCCGCGTAGAGCGGTTGCACTTCCAGGAAGCTGTTGCCGTCGACGACTCGCTCGACGACCTCCTTGATGTCGTAGGGCTTGTTCGGGTTCTCGGGCACGATCCGGCGCAGCTCCGCATCGGTGCGATCGGCGGGATCGCCCGTGTCGTGCTCGGCCGGGTCCTCCATGTTGTTCTGGGGCATGTACGAGAGCAGCTGCCGGATGCGCGTGAGGCACTGCTTTTCGTCGGAGCAGAGGAAGTGGGCGACTCCACTTTTCTGGTTGTGAGCGGCGGCGCCGCCCAGGTCCTCGAAGCTGACCTCCTCGTGAGTGACGGTCTTGATCACCTCGGGGCCCGTGACGAACATGTGGCTCGTCTTTTCGACCATCAAGATGAAGTCCGTGATGGCGGGGGAGTAGACGGCGCCGCCCGCGCACGGGCCGAGCACGGCCGAGATCTGGGGAACGACGCCCGAGGCGAGCGTGTTTCGCAGGAAGATGTCGGCATATCCGCCCAGGCTGACAACCCCCTCTTGAATGCGAGCGCCGCCCGAGTCGTTGATGCCGACCAGGGGGGCTCCGACCTTGAGGGCCATGTCCATCAAGCGACAAATCTTCTGGGCGTTGGCGCCGGAGAGCGAGCCGCCGAAGACAGTGAAGTCCTGGGCGAAGACGAATACTTGCCGGCCGTCGACGGTCCCGTGACCGGTGACGACGCCGTCGCTGGGGAAACGTTTCTCCTCCATGCCGAAGTCGTGACAATCGTGCACGACGAGGCGGCCGGTTTCCTGGAAGCTGCCCGGGTCCAGGAAGAAGTCGATGCGTTCGCGCGCCGTCAGCTTGCCGCGTTCGTGCTGGTCGCGGATGCGCGCCTCTCCCCCGCCGAGCCGGGCCTGCCGGTCCAGCTCTTTGAGCTGCTCGAGCTTCTGTTCCATCGACTCCTCGCTTCACCCCCTCTGCGGGGGACGCGGATTATAGCCGGGTTGCCCCGCAACCGCAACGGCCAGGAGCGGGATCTCGGATTCTCGAGTCTGTCCGGCACCGATCTCGAATCTCCGATCGTTTCATCGACTGCCCACGCGTCCGGCATGACTTTGCCCCGATCGCGGCTACTTGCAATTACTGCCGGAGATCCACCCGTGGTAGGCTGGAGCGATGTCCAGCAAGGCGATACGACCGCGGGTCGCGGCACTCCTGGCCGAGAGAGGGCGGGTGCTGGTGGTCCGGCATCGCAAGGCAGGGAGCGACTACCATCTGCTTCCCGGTGGAGGCGTCGAATTCGGGGAAGGGGTGGCCGAGGCTCTGGTACGGGAGGTCCGCGAAGAGACCGGGCTCGAAATCGAGGTTGGACGCCTTCTGGGAACGACCGAGACCATTTACCCCGACGGTGAGCGGCATATCCTCCACCTGATCTTTCACGCCGAGCGTTGGACCGGCAATCTGCGGCCGGGCCCGGAAGGCGAACGGGTCCAGGAGGCGCGCTGGCTCGACACCAAGGACTGGTATGACCTTCCTTTCCTCCCTGACGTCCGGGACTACCTCCTCGAACAGCTCCAGTCCGGATTCGAGCTCCCAGCCCGGCACGTCCGGGCGAAGTGGGTCGATGTCCGGGCCCGGCACGGGCGCAACTGACGACTCGGTCCGCAAGCTCGAGGAGAGCATCGAGCGGATCATCGTCGGCAAACGCGAGGTGGTCCGCTTGACGATCGCCGCGTTGCTGTCGAAAGGGCACGTGCTGATCGAGGACGTACCGGGCGTCGGCAAGACGACCCTGGCCCACGCGCTGGCCCGCTCCCTGGACTGCACGTTTCAGCGCATTCAGTTCACCAACGACCTGCTTCCCTCGGACATCGTCGGCGTGAGCGTCTTCGATACCAAGAGAGGCGAGTTCAGCTTCAAGCCCGGGCCGCTCTTTGCAAACGTGGTGCTGGCTGACGAGATCAACCGCACCACTCCCAAGACCCAGAGCTGCCTGCTGGAGGCTATGAACGAGGCACAGGTGAGCGTGGACGGGCGCACCTATCCGCTGCCCAAGCCGTTCCTCATCATCGCGACCCAGAATCCCGTCGAGTACCACGGCACCTTTCCTCTGCCCGAGTCGCAGATGGACCGCTTCATGGTCCGGCTGCGAATGGGCTACCCGTCCACCGAAGACGAGCGCCGGATTCTCACCAGCGGCAATCCGGCGCAGAACGTGAGCCAGATGGATCACGTGCTGCTGGGAAGCGACATCCTTCAGATCCAGACGCGAGTCGAGGCGGTGAGAATGGACGGTTCTATCGTCGACTACATGTTGCAGGTGGTGGAGCGGACGCGCTCCTCGCCCCTCATCGAGCTGGGCATCAGCCCGCGCGGAGCGCTGGCGCTCTACAGGCTCTGTCAGGCGTTTGCGCTGGTCGAGGGACGCGATTTCGTCGTGCCCGACGACGTGAAACGTCTGGCCGTGCCTGCTCTGGCCCACCGGCTCATACTGTCCGCAAAGGTGAATCCGACAGGCCGCGGGACCGCCCAGACCGCCGAGATCCTGGCCGAGATCCTCGACTCGGTCCACGTGCCGGTGTAGATGCCTGGTGCCAGGAGACGATCGACTGGGGCCGGAGGGGTTGTGCGGTCCCAATTCCCGGCAGGTTCGTTTCCGTGGGCCCTTTCGCTCGAGACCTGATTCCTGAGAGCTGAACCCTTCCCATGCGCTCCCTGTGGACTGAACGGTTGCGGCCGGCGCTGACGCCGCGCTGGGTGACGATAACGCCCTACGGACTGCTGATCCTGACGGCATGCTTCGTGATCGGAATGCTTGCGATCTTCTTCACGAACAACTTGTTCTACTTCCTGGTGGCCATGCTGCTGGGGTTCGTCTCGATCTCAGGTGTGCTGTCGGAGATCTCCATCCGTGGACTGGACATGCGGCGCAGCGTCCCGGCAAACGTGCACGCGCTCTCGCCGGTTTTCGTCACGATCGAGGTGACGAACCTCAAGAAGCGTTTCCCGTCGTTTTGCCTGCACGTGCGCGACGAGGCGCTGGCGGGCGAGGCCTTTCTTCTCCACATCGGGCCACGGGAAGTGGGCCGGCAGCGCTACCAGGCTGTGTTCCCGAAACGCGGTTCGTACACGTTCGGAAGTGCGTCGATCTCGACTGCGTTCCCGTTCGGATTCTTCCGCAAGTGGGCTGTGTTCCAGGGCAACGATCCCGTGCTGATCCTGCCCATCGTGCGCGACCTTCAGTTCCTGTTTCGCAGCCAGGCGCTGGGAAGCGGCGACTTCCGAACGGCCTTCAGGGGCGAGGGCGCGAACCTCTACTCGGTGCGCGAGTACCGCTGGGGCGACAGCAGCCGGCTGATCCACTGGAAGTCGACCGCGCGCCAGATGGAGGTCATGATCAAGGAGCTCGAGCGGGAGGTTTCCGGCAAGGTGACTCTCGAGCTGGCCGGCGGATTCGGCGTGCACCTGGAGCCCGCGGTTTCTCTGGCGGCCAGCCTGGCAAACCTGCTCACCCAGCGGCAGATCCACTACCGACTGCGCTCGGCGAGTTGGACCACGGCCACTGACGGCGGAGCCAAGCACCTCGACGCGGCGTTGCGCCTGCTGGCGCTCTACGACGATCTGCCGCTGGCCCAGGCGGAGCCTCCGCAGAAGGAGGAGCACATCCTTCTGCTGGCGCCGGCCGGAGCGCGTGGCCGGCCCGGGCGCCAGTTGCTGGAATTGGGGCCTGATTGGGACTGGCTCCTGGACCCGCAGACGGAGCGCCCCAGGCAGGTGTTGGGATGATCCGCGTGTCGCCCGACGTCGAAAGCGCCTATCGGTTGGCTGTGTTCAGCACGGTGGCTTCGGGCTTCCTGGCGATGCTCTTCACGGAAGAGTTCTCGGCGCCGTTCTGGGCGCTGGTGCCGCTCTGCGTGGCGTGTTCTCTGCTGCTGCGGTCGGGCCGATTCCAGCTGCCACGGGCCCTGGCTCTCTTGGCGGCGGCGATGCTGTTGGGATGGATTGCGTCCGACCTGTTCCTGCTCTCGAGCGGTGTTTCGACGGTGCGCTACCTGGGCCGGCTGGCGCTGTACGTTCAGTTGCTGGCGATCTTCCTGCCCGAGTCGGACTGGAACTTCCGCCTGCTGGGAGCGATCAGTTTCATCCATTTGCTGTCGGCGGCCTCGCTGACGACGAACATGTCGTATCTGGCAGCATCGATCCTGTACATCGTGTCGGCGACCTGGCTGCTGATCCTCCAGCAGGTGAAGGTGGGGATTCAGCGCAGCGGAGTCCACGGGGACAACCAGTGGCGCACGCTGGTCGCGGGCCCGATGATCGCGCGGATGACCCTCCTGGCGACGGTCGTTTTCGTACTCACGGCCGGGCTCTTCTTCGGCATTCCCCGATACGGTGCGGGGTACTTCTTCAGCCGAGGCGAGGAAGCGCCCGTCGTATCGGGCTTCAGCGAGGAGGTGCGGTTGGGGTCGCTGGGGGAGTTGAAACAGAGCGACGAGATCGTGATGCGGGTGATCGTGGCCGGTCTGGAGCCTCCGATGAATCAGGGGCTCTACTGGCGCGGAGTGTCGCTGGACGTCTACGACGGCCTCGGATGGAAGCGTGGGAGAGGGGCCGTCCGCCGCCTCACCGCTGACGAGCAGGGGTTCCAGGACCGCTCCTATGACGTCTCCGTCGGTCAGGAGCTGCAGGCCTGTCAGACGGAGGTCGTGCAGCAGTTCTTCTTGAACCATCCGAACACGGCGGTGATCTTCGCGGCGCCGCGTGCCATCGCCGTGACCGGCAAGTTCAGCAAGCTGACCGTGGACGAGAACACCTCGGTCCGAGTCGAGTTTCCGGCATTCTCCAGCTACTACTACTCCGTGCGCTCGGCGATGCGTTGCGTCACCCGCTTGCAGTTGCGCGAGGCCTCGGGCCGCTACAACGCTCGCGTGGCGGCGATGGGGCTGCAGTTGCCGCCGGACGTGCAGGCGATTCGCGAGCTGGCGCAGAGGGTCACGAAGGGCAAGACGACCGCCTATGACAAGGCAGTGGCGATCGAAAACTACCTGGTGGACAACTTCACTTACTCGCTGGACATGACAGGTCTGGATCTGCAGAAACCGCTCGACGATTTCATTTTTCGCAGGCGGTCGGGACACTGCGAGTTCTTCGCGAGCGCCATGGCCATCATGCTGCGGTCCGTGGGCGTGCCCGCGCGCATCGCCAACGGTTACCAGCAGGGCGAGTGGAACGAGCTGGGCCACTACTATCTGGTTCGCAGCCGCGATGCCCACTCCTGGGTCGAGGTCTACTTCCAGGGTTTCGGCTGGATCGAGTTCGACCCGACTCCTTCGAGCGGCCGCTCGACCTACCAGAGCGTATCGCTCCTGTCCGCGATGATGCTCTCCTACGACACGGTGAGGCTCCTCTGGAAGCGGTCGGTCATCGAATACCACCTATTGGACCAGGTGGAGCATTTGAGGCGAATTGCAGCGTTCATGCGCTTCATGAGGAAGATCGCGCGACAACTCTTCGAGGACGTGCAGCAGGAGATTCACGAGATCGCCTCCGGCCGCCGCTCGGTGTCGGAGGTTGCAAGGGAACTGTTGTCGATCCTCTTGCTCTGCTGCCTGGCGGTGCCCGGCATCCTCTGGGCCAAGCGCGCAGGCTACCGGCTGGGACGCCGCGTTTCCCGAGGCAGCAGCATTCGTTTCTACATGCGGTTGACGGACCTTCTCCGAGCCCACGGCTATCTGCGACTGCCCGGGCAAACCCCGATGGAGCTGGCATTCCGGGTGACGGCGTCCGAGGGGCCGGCCCTCGATGCGGTAGAGGAGATCACGCGATACTACTATCGCGTGCGCTTCCGCGACGCGCCGCTCACTGACGAGGAGCAAGCGCGCGTGCAAACGCTCCTGCGCCAGGTTGCGGCTCGTCTGGGGAAGTAGGGATTCCTCGGCTCTACAGGTACTGCCCCAGGCCGTCCTTCTCGAGGCGATCGACCAGCCGCTTGACGTCTTGCGCGCGGTCCTTGTGACACACGAGCAGCGCGTCGCCGGTGGCGACCACGATGAGATCGCGAATGCCGATGGTGGCGACGAGACGCCCGGGGGCGTAGGCGACGCAGTCGGCGGTGTCGATCCCCAGAAAGATCCCGACGGAGACATTGCCCGATTCGTCGGCCGGCAGCACTTCCGGCAGGGCCGACCAGCTCCCGACATCGCTCCAGCCGATGTCAGCCGGAATGCCGAGGATGTCCTCGGCGTGCTCGAGTATTCCGTAGTCGAGCGAGACCGAAGGCAGGCGCGGGTAGATCTGTGCCAGAGCGTGAGGGTAGCGTCCGGAACCCATGGCCAGATCGAGCTCCTCCAGCCGCTCCCGCACCGCCGGGAGATGGCGTTGCATCAGGTCGAGGCAGGTGTCGACCCGCCAGGCAACCAAGCCGCTGTTCCAGAAGCAGTTCCCGGATTGCAGAAACGCGCGAGCGGTCTCCAGATCGGGTTTCTCCGTGAATGCCTCGACGCGGTGAATCGGCACCGGGCCGGCGCTCTGGAGTTGGCCGCCGAACCGGATATAGCCGAAAGCGGTCTCCGGGCGCGTCGGCGGGATGCCGAAGGTCACCACTCGGCCTCGCTCGCGCACCAGCCGATGGGCGACGCGCAGCAGCTCCTTCCAGGCGGTCGTGTCGTTGACCACGTGGTCGGCGGGCATGCAGATCATCGCCGCCTCGGGCTCGCGGCGACGGATTTGCAGGGCTGCCAGGCCCACGCACGGGGCCGTGTTGCGACCCACCGGCTCGACCAGGATGTTCTCTTCCGGAATCTCCGGCACCTGGCCGCGGAGGGCCTGCGAGTGCGACTCGGACGTCACGATGTAGACGTTCTCCGCGGGCACCACACCCTCCAGGCGTTGCACCGTGGACTGCAGGAGCGAAGTCCGGCCGGCCAAACTGATCAACTGCTTGGGAAATGCCGCGCGGCTCGCAGGCCAGAATCGCGTCCCGCTTCCCCCGGCCATGATGACGGCGTAGAACATCTCGATCCTCTCCTCGATGGCGGCTGGCGCCTCGTGCATATCCCGTCCGAACGACTTCCGGGCCTCGCCTCAGGCGGGAAAGACCCGCGCGGCGACTTCGAGGCCGGCGTACCCGAAACCGAGCATCCGGTCGTAGATCTCCCTCTCCAGTCGGCAAGCGTATCCGACCAAAAGTGTCACCGGCCCCTCCGGCTCCATCCACACTTCCGGCGTGGCAGCCGGCAGCAGTACCGTTTGGCCCGGACCGACGGTCAGCGGCTCGCTGCCCGCGCGCGGGCCGATCCGGAAGCGTCCCTCCAGGCAGAGAAGGACCTCCATTGATTCGGTAGCCTTTACCCAGGGCAGGTGCTCCGTGAGTCGCGCCAGCTCCATCCCGAAGTGGCGGCATCCCGTGAGCAATCGGAAGCGGTTGGCTCCGCGGCCCCATTCGAGCGGCGCGCCCTCGGACCGGAGGCTCGAGGACGGGTCGAGCACGGCCAGCGCCTGTTCGATATGCAGCTCGCGGCCGGCCCTGCCCCAGTCGTACACGCGGTACGTCACGTCGGCTGGCTGCTGCAGCTCCACGAGCAGCACACCGGCGCCGATGCTGTGGAGCGTTCCCGGAGGCACAGGGATCGTGTCGCCCGGCCTGGCTTCAACGAAATTGAGCAGGCCGGTCGGATCGCTGCCCGCTCGCAACACCCGGGCCAGCTCGCCCGCATCGGCACCGGGGGCCAGTCCCAGCACCATCGGCCCGCCCTCGAGCACGTACCAAGCCTCCGCCTTTCCCGGCGGGGCCCCGCGCCGATCGTCGCGATGTGGCGGATGCACCTGCAGCGAGAGCTGTTCGCGAGCGTCGATCAGTTTCAGCAGCAGAGGAAACTCGGACTGCACGGCAAGGGGGCCCAGGAGGGCTCCTCCCATCTCGCGCGCGAGCCGGGCCAGGGGCGTGCCGTCAAAGGGGCCCGAGGCGACCTGACTGTCCTGGCCGGGCAGTCCGCTGGCCTCCCAGGACTCTCCGATCCGGCTGCCGGGCGACACGCCTTTCGACGCGAACCGTGCCAGTCGGTCGCCTCCCCAGACCTTCTCTTTGAGGATCGGCCGCAGCAACATCGGCCAAATCGGCGAGCCGTCGTCCGGTCCTGTGGGAGCCACTGGTCAGGCTCCCGCGGCGTGGTTCCGGGCGTTGCGGACGGCCTCCCGGAAGTAAGGAAGGCACCGCCGTAGGCCCTCCTCGAGCGTTATGCGCGGCTCCCAGCCGAGAATGCTCTTGGCCTTCGAGATGTCCGGGCGGCGAACCTTCGGGTCGTTTTCGGGCAGCTCTCGGAAGGCAATCGCCGAGGTGCTGCTCAGGAGATCGCGGACGAGCTGGGCGGCCTGCAGCACGGTCATCTCTTCGGGGTTGCCGATGTTCACGGGCAGCACCTCCTGGGAGAGGAGCAGCCGGCCAATCCCCTCCACCAGATCGCTGACGTAGCAGAAGCTGCGCGTCTGTCCGCCGTTGCCGAAAACGGTGAGCTCCTCGCCCTGGAGGGCCTGGCGGATGAAACTGGGCAAAGCGCGGCCGTCGTCGAGCCGCATGCGCGGGCCGTAGGTGTTGAAGATCCGTACGATACGCGTATCGAGGCCGTGGTGACGGTGGTAAGCCATCGTCAGGGCCTCCGCAAAGCGTTTGGCTTCGTCGTAGACGCCCCGGCGGCAGATGGTGTCTACGTTGCCGGCGTAGCTCTCGGGCTGGGGATGGACGGTGGGGTCGCCATAGACCTCGGAGGTCGAGGCGAGCAGGAATCGGGCGCGTTTTTCCTTGGCCAGGCCCAGGACTTTGTGGGTGCCGAGAGAGCCGACCTTCAGGGTCTGGATCGGGTACTGGTAGTAGTCGGCCGGGCTGGCGGGCGAAGCGAAATGCAGGACGTAGTCGAGGGGGCCGGATAGATAGATGTACTCCGTGACGTCGTGGTGGATGAAGGTGAAGCGCCGGTCGCGGATGTGACTGATGTTGTCGACGCTGCCGGTGAGGAGGTTGTCCATGCAGACGACCTCGAAGCTCCTCTCGAGAAAATGCTCGCAGAGATGGGAGCCGAGGAAGCCGGCACCGCCTGTAATGAGTACGCGCGACATTGTGCAGGAGACCGTCCCGGTGGCAGGACGAGAAGAG
>JACQFU010000116.1 GCA_016199905.1 Candidatus Wallbacteria bacterium | reverse complement strand
CGCCACCATGGGCGGCCACTCCGAGAGCATGCGGTCGATGAGGCGCTTGTCCACGGGCCCTGCCAGCACCTTGCCCAGGGCGCGCACCGGCTTCACCAGCAAGATGTCATAGGCCTCGTCGACGTAGAACTTGTCGCGGGCGGCCCGGACCAAACCGGGAAGCTTCGCGTTGTCCGCCGCGGGGACTGCCTTGCGCTTGTAGTACTTGGATAGCGCAGCCAACGTCCCGGCCACGGCCGCGAGCACCGAGGCTGCCATCAACCCGAGCTCGTTGGCTGCGTGCTCGGCGCCCTCCACAGGAAACACCGGCCCCAGCCACTCGGCCAGCATTCTCGGCAGATGTAAGGCATGCGCGAGGCTGCCCGGGAGGTTCAGCGCTCCGCCAAGCGCCGAGAGCACAGCCAGGATCGCCAGCGGCAGCGTCATCGTCAAGGGCGACTCGTGCACGTGCTCGATGTCTTTCTTTCCCATTCGCGGCGGTCCAAGGAAGACCAGCGCGAAGAGACGGAACATGTAAAACGCCGTCATCACAGCCGCGGCGGCCCCGGCGAACCAGAGCCCCGCCGAACCGTGGGGGCTGTTCCAAGCCTCGTAGAGAATTTCGTCCTTGCTGACGAACCCCGAGAAGGGCGGCAACCCGGCGATGGCCCACGTGCCGGCCAGGAACGTCCAAAAGGTCCACGGCATCCGCTCCTTGAGCCCGCCCATCTTGCGGATGTCCTGGTTGTGGTGGCAGCCCAGGATGACGCTTCCGGCCCCCAGGAACAGGAGCCCCTTGAAGAAGGCGTGGGTCACGAGGTGGAAGATGCCAGCCACGTAGCCGCCGACGCCCACGCCCAGGAACATGTAACCGAGCTGACTGATGGTGGAGTAGGCAAGGACCTTCTTGATGTCGGTGGCCGCCAGGGCGATGGCCGCCGCGAAGAGGGCGGTCAGCGCGCCGGTCCAGGCGACCACGTCCATCACGCCCGGGGCCATCTCGAAGAGGAAGCTCATCCGGGCGACCATGTAGACGCCGTCCGTCACCATCGTGGCCGCGTGGATCAGGGCCGAGACGGGCGTTGGGCCGGCCATGGCGTCAGGAAGCCAGACGTAGAGGGGAATCTGGGCCGACTTGCCCGTGGCGCCGATGAAGAGGCAGAGCGCGGCCAGCGAAGCCACGGGAATGGCTCCGAGGGTCGCGACCTCGAGGAGATCCTTGTGCGCCCGCAGGTCGGCGAAGGCCAGGCTGCCCGTGCCGCCCTTGTAGGTCGCCCAGAAGAGCGCGAACATCCCCAGGACGAAGAACATGTCGCCGACGCGGTTGGCGAGAAAAGCCTTCTTGCCGGCCGTGGCCTTGGCCAGATCGTCGAACCAGAACCCGATCAGAAGGTAGGAGCAGAGCCCCACGCCCTCCCAGCCGAGGAACATCACGGGCATGCTCGAGCCCAGGACGAGCACGAGCATGAAGAAGACGAAGAGGTTCAAGTAGGCGAAGTAGCGGACCTGTCCCTCGTCGTGCTCCATGTAGCCCAGCGAATAGACGTGGATGAGAAATCCAACGCCGGTGACCACGAGGATCATCACCGCCGAGAGCGGGTCGAGAGTGAAGGCCATGTCGACCTTCAGACTCGACGCATCCATCCAGGTATAGAGGAGGCTCGTGACGGAGCGGGCGCTCGGCGCCAGCGCGGCGAGACCGAGTATGGCGGCCGCGGCCGAGAGGAACGCAGCCAGCATCATCGCGCAGGCGAGAAGGCCGGCGATCCGTTTGCCGTGCATCCAGCCCAGGAGGCCGTTGGCGGTCGCCCCGGCGAGCGGGAAGAGGACCACCAGTGCTATCAGCGTCGTGAGGCCCATCGGGTCAGCCCTTCAGCAGAGTCGTCTCGTCGACCCGGACGGTCCCACGCTGGCGGAAGATCTGCACCACGATGGCAAGACCAATGGCCGCTTCCGCGGCAGCGACGGTCATCACGAAGATCGCCACGGCCTGGCCGTCGAGCTGACCGTGCATCCGAGAGAACGCGACGAAGGCCAGGTTGGCGCCGTTCAACATCAGCTCGATCGCCATCAGCACGACCAGCATGTTGCGCCGCGTCAGCACGCCGACGATGCCGGTCGTGAAGAGGATCGCGCTCACGATCACGTAGTGGATGGGTGTTGGGTTCATCGGGAGGACGGGCTCCGCTCGGCCGGCTGCGGCAGTGCGAGCGGCTTTCGAGTGATGGCGACGACTCCGACAACGGCAGCCGTGAGCAAGAGGCTGATGACTTCGAAGGGGACCAGGAAGCGCGTGAAGAGGGCTTCCCCGAGCCCGGCGAGGCTTCCAAAGTCTTGCTGGACCTCGGCGAACTCGCGAGCGCCCATCGACTGATCCACGAAGACGTAGAGGTCGACGAGGAAAGCGAAGCAGACCAGCGACTTGAGCAGGCGAGTCCTTCCGGACTTGCCCTCTGCGGTCTCCTCCTCGGAGAGCGAGAGAAGCATTACGACGAAGAGGAAGAGCACCATGATCGCGCCCGCGTACACGAGCACTTGCAGGATCGCGACGTAGCCTGCGGCGAGCTGGGCGAAAAGCCCCGCGAGGCACATCAGGCATACGATCAGGCTGAGCGCGCACGTCACCGGGTTCGCTAGCGTGACTGTGAGCACGGCCATTACGACGCAAAGCGTCGCGAGTATGTAGAAGGCGAGAGCCGTCATCATCGGAGAGACCGAATTACCACGACAGCACCGATAGATTCAAGTGCGCCGAGGGTTCGGGGTGCGACGCTGAATCGTGGGGAAAACCACACGGAAACGCTTCGTCACAGAGTCCTCGGAGGCACGGAGACGCAGAGTCAGTCGCATGGACAAAAGACTCTGTGCCTCCGTGTCTCTGCGACCTCTGTGATAACGTCCTTGGCCTGGCGGCCGGCTCCCGCCTCAAGCCTCCCGCTTCAACAGCTCGTACACGGCGAACGGACCGACACCCTTGAGATTGAGCTCGGTGCGCGGGCCGTAGGTGAAGCGGTTTTCGGCGGTCGCAAGCTCCGGGAGCTTCTCCCAGGTGTAGGTTCGGAACCGCTCGCTCACGACGATCTTCCCGCTGGTGAACTCGTTCGACTGGATGCGCTGGGTGATGTTGACGTCCGCGCCGATGGCGGTGAACTCGCCGCCGATATCGCCGACGACGAGGTCGCTGCCGATGTGCAGGCCGATGGAGACGGCGAGCGTATCGGAGGCGGAGAAGCCGTATTTCTCGAGATGGGGGTTGAGGGACTGGGTGCCCGCGGCGCAGCCGATGGCGATCCGCAGCGCGTCGAGCGCGAGCCTGGGGGGCGGGTCGTCGCTGACGGGCCCCCGGTGGTAGAAGAGGCAGTCTCCGACGAACTTATCGACGATGCCGTTGAAGAGGAAGGTGGCCTCGCGCATGTTCTGCTTCCAGTCGCGCAGGAGGGCGGCGATCTGGTGCGGCAAGTCGTTGTAGCGGGTGCACATCCGGCTGTAGCCGACGATATCGACGAAGCCGAGCGCCATCTCGCGGCGGCGCGGGGCAAGTCGGGCCTCGATGTCGGCGCGATCGCCTTCGAGCAGGCTGCGTACCACGGGCGGACAGAGGAAACGCTGCAGCTCGCGACGCTTCTCGTGGTAGTTGATCATGGCCGAGTCCATGTCCTCCATCACGTCCTCCAGCATCATCCGGACACTGTAGGGAAAGGACGCTCCCAGGAACACGGCCACTCCGAAGGTGCGAGTGGGACCGCGGGCCTCGCGCTTGCGCAGGGGTAACGCGAGCCAGCTTCCGGCTTCGATGCGCTGGCGGATCAGAGGCGGCATGGCCGCGGGGTCGGCGAGAAAGGCGCGCACGTCGGCATAGGGAATGGACAGCGGCCATTTGCCCGCTGCGGTGAAGTAGGCGCAGACGATGTCTCTCGGGTCTTCGAGGCCGGTCTGATCGTAGACGAGGAAGATGTCGGAGGCGGCCTGATTCAGGATGAGGAGCCGCATGGTGCGCTCCACGCCGCGTTCCAGGTAGTAGTCCTCGAGGGCGTGATTGGCGAGACGCTCGATGATGCGGGAGCGCGAGCGCTGGGTCGCGATATCGACCTCGGTGTCGACGCGGCGGGCGGCCTCTTCCAGAACGGCCGACAATTCGTCCTTGCCGGCGTCGGGCGCAGTGGCGCCGAGGACGCCCAGGTAATGCCCGCGCTGGATCAAGGGGACGAACAACAGACCCGGGAGCCATAGAGGAGTGCAAGATGCGGCGGGGCTCGGGAGAACACAGGATGCCTGCGCGTCGGACGCCGCGGGAGGAGGCGTTGGCGAAGGTTCGGGAACTCCGGGCGTCGCGCGTCCCTCTCCTCGCGCCAGCTTCTGGAGCCGCCCGTCGGCGAGCGCGCGGGATGCGGCCTCGTCGCCCCCGGGGCCGCTCGAAAAGAGCCGGCTGCGGCTCTCGACGAGAAGCGCGTCATCGGCGGCACCCTCGTCCGGCATCTGAATCTCGAGGAACCACTGCCTGCCCGGCGCCAGCTCATCGAGAGTGGAAAGCACCATCGGAGCAACCGACTCCAGTGGCACTTCGCGAAGCCTGTCGAACAGATCGTCTAGTTTGCGGGCAGTGGCCAGCCTGAGCTCGAGGAGATGGACTTCCTGGAAGACGGACATGCGGATCGTTTCGGCGAGAGTAGGTGGGGCGATCGGCGACGCGGACGCGACCCGCCGTTCCTCGGACTCCGCCGAAGGCAGGGTACGCGGCCGGGAGGCGCGACGACAAGGCATTGCGGCGGCCACCCGAAGCGATGCCCCCTCTGGCACGCTCGCCGCAACTGTAATACGCTTCGGGCGTCGTGTCCCGCCCATCGTTCGTGCTGCGCTCCATCGTCGCCGTCGGGCTGATGATCGGGTTCTACGTCCTGGCCGCAGGGATCTCGGGAGGATTGCTGTACCTGGCGTATGCCGACATGGCGTACGGACGGCAGATCCATCCGAGAGTGATCTTGGGCTGCGGGATCTGCGCCTTCATGATTCTCAAGGGCTGCTTCTTCATGAGCGACAGCTTCGAGGAGCCCGGCCCCGAGGTCACCGAGGCGCAGGAGCCGGGCCTCTTCGCGCTGATCCGCCGGGTGGCGACGAAGCTCCAGGCGAAGATGCCGCAGCACGTCTATCTGGTGCCCGATGTGAATGCCTTCGTGGCAGAAGTGGGCGGCTGGATGGGAATCATCGGGACTCGCCGTATCCTGGGAGTCGGCGTCGGCATGATGAACAGCGTCAGCACCCGGCAGCTGGAAGCGGTGCTGGCCCACGAATTCGGCCACTACCACGGCGGCGACACGCGCCTGGGCGGTTTTCTGTATCGCACTCGCGGCTCCATCGGTCGCGTCGTGGTGAACCTGGGAGCCGATAGCGCGCTGTCGAAACCATTCGAATGGTACGGCACCCTCTTCCTGCGCCTCACGCAGGCGATCAGCCGCGCCCAGGAGCTGACGGCCGACGAGTTCAGCGTCAAAGTCGCCGGCAAGAAGGCCCACCTGGCCGCGTTGCGCGGCACCGCCGCGGGCGGGATGCTCTACGACCAGTTCCTGAACGGCGAGGTAAAGACCGTCCTTGAGGAGGGCTTCGCGCCCGGCAACATCTACGACGGCCTGCGCCTCTACATCGCCAACCTGGGCGACGCGGGCGCGTTGAAGGACCTGGACCGTTGGCTTCAGAAGCGAAGAACCGATCCCTACGATTCGCACCCGGCGCTGGCCGAGCGGCTGGCTCAGGGCAAGCAGCTCGCCGGACCGCCGCTCGAGGACTCGCTGGAGCTGGCGCGCAGCGTGCTCAAGCAACCGGATCGCACCGAGGAGACGATGACGCGCCGGTTCCTCGACCGGGTGATCCACCTGGACAAGGCCAAACCGATCCGCTGGGAACAGGTGCCCGAGCTGGTCTACGGCGCCCAGTTGACGCGCGCCTCCACCGCATTGGCCCGGGCGCTCGGCGCCACGAAACCCGATGGTACCTCCAGCCTGGTCGACGCGCTCTCGCGGGAGAAAAGGCTGGACCTGGCGCGCCGCATCGCGCCCGGCGCCTTCGAGCAGTCGCGTCCCGACGCACAGGACCTGGCGATGAAAGTGGTCACGCACGCCGCCGCGGGCTGGGTCGCAGCAGTCCTGGTGCGCGATTTCGGCTATCGCTACGCCGCCGCCCCGGGCCGCCCCATCACGGTGGTCTCGCCCGCAGGACAGTCGGTGGACCCCTTCGCGCTGGTCGGCCCGGCCGCGAAGAACCCGGCGGAAGCTCCCTTCCTGCGCCAGAAGCTCCAGGCCCTCGGGCTCGCATCCTGAGGAGTTCCATTCGCACGCAGTCGTGCCGCCGTCTACGATCCGGCGCCTCTCCGGGGAGGCCTCGAGCGAAGGCAGCCAGCTCAGGCTCGATTCGGAGTACACTTGGGATTGTGAGGGACTCCAAGACGGCGGAACCGGTGTATGTCGATCCGGTGATCGAGGCGTACAAGCCCGGACTCGACGTCACACTCCTCAGAGAAAGCCTGAAGCGCACGCCACACCAACGCGTGATGGCGATGCTGTCCATGCTCGAGTTGGTCGAGGAAGCGCGGCAAGCAGGCAAGAGGGCTGGTCTGCGGCCGTGATGGATCTCGGCAGACTGCTGGCCGAGCTTCAGCGCGCCAAGGTCGAATTCATCATCGTCGGCGGTGTTGCGGCCAACGTCCACGGCTCCGTGCGGGTCACGGTGGACTTCGATGTCGTTTATCGCCGCACTCCGGAGAACATGACCCGCCTGGTCGAAGCGCTTGCGTCTCACGAACCCTATCTTCGGGGAGCTCCTGCCGGTCTTCCCTTTCGTTTCGATCTGCGCACGCTGAGCCACGGACTGAATTTCACGCTCTCAACAGCGCTCGGAGACATCGACCTCCTCGGGGAGATCACAGGCGGCGGCGGCTACGATCGGCTCGTTTCGCGGAGCACGGAAGTCGAACTGTTCGGACTTCCTTGCCTGTGTCTCGACCTGGACAAGCTGATTGACGTCAAGCGCGCAGCTGGCCGTCCCAAGGATCTCGAAGCCATTGCCGAGCTCGAGAAGCTCCGCACCATGAAGGGATAAGAGGGCCGGAGGATCCGGGACCTCGCCGACTCGCCTGCAAACCCGGCAGCGCCGCCTGGGCAAGCGTTTGAAAACGGCCGCAACTCGAATGCCTCGACCCTCACGACTGTTGACATCGACCATGCGGTGGACGAAAATAGACGCTTCGGCGAAATGCCGAGAGGAGCTTGACTATGGGCATGCAAGGTGGCTTGAAACCCTACTCGTCGGTAGGCGATTGGATGCGCCGCACCGACAAGAGGGCGGCCGAGCTGGTGTTCTCGGCGAGCCGCAAACCAGTCGCGCAGCCGGATGTGACGGTTGCGGACCAACAGGTACTCGAGGGGGCAGGCGCTCTCGCCAAGACGGAACCCAAGCGTTCCGTCGGCGCAGAGCCCAATGCGACGCCCAAGGAGGCGAGCATGGGAAGGAACCAGACCCCCAAGAATCCCTTGGAATCGGGCACGAGGAGCAGCCCGTCCGGCGCGGCCCCCGTGCCGTTGTCACCTCTGCCTAAACTGCGAGGCTTCACTCCGCGTACGCTCGCACGCGAACGGCTGGCCAGCCTCGGCGTCGACGCCGAGACGCTGGAAGACTGGATCGGCGAGGGCTATCTCGTCTGCACGACGGCAGCGGGCGTCTACTACACCACGCCGCGAGCCGAAATGCTGCTCGAACAGCTCGAAGACGCCGGCCCTCGACGTCGCTGACCGCGGCAAGCAGCCCCCGCGGGGCGTGGCCCCCGCCTACAACTTCCCGCAGCGATGCAAGAACGGCGGGTTGGGGTGCTTGATTGCAGGGTACTTCGTCAGCTCCTCGATGCGATAGATGAACTTCTCGCGCGAATCGGCGGGCGGCGGCATCAGTCCGGTGTCCATCCGGATGGCGTCGCACGGGCACGCCTCCACGCAGAGGCTGCAATAGACGCACTTCAGCATGTCGATGTTGTAGACCTGCGGACGCTTCTCCGTACCTTCGGGCAGCCCCTCCTGCGCCTCGATGTAGATGCACTTGGCGGGGCAGGCAGTCGCACAGAGCATGCAGGCGGTGCACTTCAGCGAGCCGTCGTCGCGCTGCGTGAGGCGGTGGCGTCCCCGATAACGCGCCGGCATCGGGCGCTGCTCTTCGGGGTAGTGCAGGGTCGGCATCGAGCGCTGGTGGAAGAGGTTGTACACCAGGTGCCTCAAGGTGATCCAGAGACCCTTGACGATCTCCCAGAGGTAAATGCGTTCCTTGAAATCCATAGCGCGATGCCTCGCTTCAGAACCCATTCGCCAGCAGCAACACCAGCGCCGTGACCAGGATGTTCACCAGCGCGAGCGGCAACACGACTTTCCACCCGAGCCGCATCAGCTGATCGTAGCGGAACCGGGGGAGCGTCCAGCGCACCCAGATGAAGAGCCAGAGGAAGAAGCCGATCTTCACGGCGAAGGCCGCGATCTGCGACAGCGTGCGCCCCAGCTCGCCCAGGTGCGCATCGAGCGCCGTCGTCGTCATCCAGGGCACCTGCCAGCCGCCGAAGAAGAGCGTCGCGATCAGGCTCGCGAGCGTCACCATCGAGACGTACTCCCCCATGAAGAACATCGAGAACTTGAAGCCGCCGTACTCCGTGTGATAGCCCGCCACCAGCTCCGAGTCGCCTTCCGGCAAGTCGAACGGCAGCCGGTTGGCCTCCGCGAAGCAGGCGACCACGAACAAGAGGAAGCCGACGGGCTGCAGGAAGACGCCCCACTTCGGAAGCACTCCCCAGAGCAACGCTCCCTGACCGCGCGCCAACTCGTTCAAATCCAGCGTCCCGAAGATGAGCAGGACGCCCAAAACCGAGAGCCCAAGGCTCAGCTCGTAGCTGATCATCTGCGCCGTGCTCCGGATGCCACCCAGCAACGAGTACTTGTTGTTGGAGGCCCAGCCCGCAATGGCAATACCCAGTACTCCGATCGAGGCGACGGCGAACACGTAGGCAATCCCGTACTCCAGCTCCGTCACGGACATCGAAATCTCGTGGCCCTGCACCCACACGTGATCGGCGATCGGGATGACCGCAAGCGCCATCAGAGAAGGGATCACGACCAGGGCCGGAGCCAGGAAATAGAAGACGGGATGCGCATTTTCGGGCCGGAACGGTTCCTTGAACATGAACTTCATCGCGTCGGCGAAGGGATGCAGCAGACCCAGGAAGGTGAACGAGCCGATGTTGGCGCGATTCGGACCGATCCGGTTCTGGATGAAGGCGCTGCCGCGGCGTTCGATCCAGACGAGCACCGGGATCATGTTGAGCGCCATCACGGGGAAGGCGATCGCCTTCAGGACGGCTGCGATGTAGGGAATCTCGATGGTCATATCAGTGGTACCTCATTCCAGATTGGGGTTCCGCCCCAAACCTGGCCAGGGGGCCACGGGCCCCCTGGACCCCATTTTGTATGCGTGTCCGCGGAGCCCCATCGTGAAGCGAGACTCGCTCCGCTCAAACTTCATCCTCCCCTTCACCACGTCCTCGCCTCCGCGCCGCCAGCCCCCTTATCCTTCGCCAAATTCACGATCTCCACCTTGTGCGTGGCCGCTCCGCTGCCCGCCTTCGCGCCCTGCTTGCCGATCGCGGCGTAGGTGAGGCTGCCGAAGCAACGCACCTTGGCAACTAACGCCTTGAACACGGCCTCCGCCACGAGCGGCAGCGCCTGCTTGCCGGCGGCGACCGCCACCTGACTCAGAAGACCCAGCGCATCCTTCGCCTCGCCTCGAGGCGGGACCGCACGCCAGCTCCGCTGCACCAGCCCGTCGAAGCGCGTGTACGTCCCCTCCTCCTCGGCCCACGAGGCCAGCGGCAGCACCACGTGCGCCAGGCGCGTCAGCTCGTTTTCGGCCAGGCTCGCGACGGCCACGAACTTCACCTTGGCCAGCGCCTTCAGCCAGCGTTCGCGGTTTGGCACTCTCTCCAGGAGTGCCTGATCCATCACCAGCAACGCCGCCAGTTTTCCGCCCTCCGCGGCCTCCAGCACCGACCTCGCGCCGTCGACTTCGACGCCCCAGGCGGCGAAGATCTCCTCGGCGCCGCGCGTGTTCGGGTTCTTGTCGGCCTTGATCAGGAAGTCGTCGGCGGGCGCGCCTTCTACCAGGCCGGCGTCGGCTTTCACGAACCCGGCGAGCTTGCTGCCGAGGGTCTCGACGAAGAGCTTGGCGAAGGCAAAGAGCGACTCGTTGGTCATCCGTGGCGAGGCAAGGCCCGCGGCTCGCGAGCCCGCAGCTTTGAACGCGGCCCCGACCGCTTCCATCGCCTCACGCCAGGTGGTTCGCTCCTGCCCCTCGTCGCGCCGGACCATCGGGCACTTCACCCGTTCCTCAGCGTTGATGAAACGGTATTCCAGCCGGCCCGTGTCGCACATCCAGGGGCCGTTTACCTTCTCGTTCTCGCGGGGCAGGATGCGGTAGATCGTGCCCTCGTCGTGCTGCACCACGGTGCTGCACTGGTTGGAGCAGAACGTGCAGACGCTGTCCGCGTTCTTGAGGAACCAGACGCGTTTCTTGAAGCGGAAGTCCTTCGACGTGAGCGCTCCGACGGGGCAGAGGTCGACGGTGTTGAGGCTGTAGATGTTGTCCAGCGGCCGGCCCGGGAAGACCGTCAGGATCGCGCGGTCGCCGCGGTTCACCGTGCCCAGCGAGTGGTCGTGGGCGTAGACCTCGAGGAACCGAACGCACCGCGTGCACAGGACACAGCGCTCCTGGTCGAGCTTGATCGTCGGCCCCAGCTCGATCCGCTTGGGCTTGTGGACCTTCTGGTCGATCATCCGCGAGGGCGTGCTGGAGAAGGCGAAGTACTGGTCTTGCAGATCGCACTCGCCCGCCTTGTCGCAGACCGGGCAGTCGAGCGGGTGATTGATCAGCAGGTACTCCAGGACTGCCTTCTGGCCCTCCTTCACCTTGGGCGATTTCGTGAGGACGACCATCCCCTCGGTCGCAGGCGTCGTGCAGGAGGTCGTGAGCTTCGGCATCTTCTCGACCTCGACCAGGCACATGCGGCAGTTGCCCGCCACCGGCAGCTTCGAGTGGTAGCAGAATCGAGGGATCTCGATGCCGAGCTTCTCGGCGGCGTTCATCACGGTCTGCCCGGCCTCGACCTCCACCGGGCGGCCGTCAACGGTCAGTTTCGGCATGCGCGTCCTCTCTCAGTCGCCCCAGCCCTCGCACTTGCCGGGACTCAAATGCTCCTCGAACTCTTTTCGGAACTTCTTGACGATGGAGAGCACGGGCATCGCGGCCGCGTCGGCCAGCACGCAGATAGTGCGTCCCATCATCCCCTCCGCTGCGTTCACGAGCAGCTCCAGGTCCTCCTTGTGCGCCGTGCGTTCTTCGAAACGGTGGAGGATCTTCTCGAGCCAGCCGGTGCCCTCGCGGCACGGGGTGCACTGCCCGCAGCTCTCGTGGTGGTAGAAACCCGCCACGCGCTCGGCCACGCAGACCATGCAGGCCGATTCGTCGACGACGATGACGCCGCCCGAGCCCGCCATAGAGCCTGCGGCCGCGAGCGAATCGAAGTCCATCCGCACGTCCAGGTCGGCCTCCGTCAGCACGGGACTTGACGACCCGCCCGGGAAGCAGGCCTTGAACTTGTTGGCGTTCTTCATCCCGCCGCAGTGCTCGTAGATCAGGGTGCGCAGCGGCACGCCCATGCCCAGCTCGTAGAGCCCGGGCCTGGCAACGTGTCCGCTCACACAGAAGATGCGCGTTCCGGAGTTCTTGGGACTGCCGAGCCCGACGAACCACTCGGGCCCCTTCTCCAGGATGGCGGGAAGGAAGGCGAGCGTCTCGACGTTGTTCACGACGGTCGGTCCGCCGAAGGCGCCGACGATAGCCGGGAAGGGCGGCTTGATGCGGGGTTGGCCGGGTTTGCCCTCGAGGCTCTCGATCAGGCCCGTCTCTTCTCCGCAGATGTAGGCGCCGGCCCCTTGGTGCAGCGTGACCTCCAGGTTGAAGCCGGTGCCGAGGATGTTGCGGCCGAGCAGGTTGGCTCGATAGGCCTCGTCGAGGGCCTTCTGGACCGAGACGGCCCCCTTGGCGAACTCGCCTCGAATGTAGATGTAAGCGGTGTGGATGCCAACGGCCCAGCAGCAGATGACGATCCCTTCGAGCATCCGGTGGGGAGTCCGCTCCAGGATCTCGCGGTCCTTGAAGGTGCCCGGCTCGCCCTCGTCGGCGTTGACGCAGAGGTACTTGGGCTTGGCCGACTCCTTGGGGATGAACCCCCACTTCATCCCTGCCGGGAAACCCGCCCCTCCACGGCCGCGCAGCCCGGACTTTTTCACCAGCTCGATGACGTCCGGGGGCTGCATCGTCTTGATCGCCCGCTCGGCCTGCTGGTAGCCGCCCAGTTTGCGGTAGCCCTCCAGCCCGCGGATTCCCTCCGACATCAGGTCCTTCGACACGACAGGCTCGGCGCCCTGCCCCCGCAGGTGGATGCCTTGCTTCTCGCGCAGCTCGCCGCCGTTGGCCAGGTCCTCCAGCAGCTCCTCGATCCCATCCGGAGTCAAATCCTCGATGAAGTCGTCGTTGACGCGCACCACGGGCGCCGTGCCGCAGGAGGCGAGACACTCGACCTCCTGGAGCGAGAACATCCCGTCGGTCGTCTTGCCGCCGGACTTGATGCCCAGCTTCTCCTCGACCTTGCGCAGGACCTTGCGCGCGCCCCCCAGGCAGCAGGAAATGTTCGTGCAGACCTGCACGTCGTACTTCCCCGGCGGCCGGCGGTGGTACATCGTGTAAAAGCCGACGCAGCGGAACACGTCCATCGGCGGCACGCCCACGACGTCTGCCACCAGCGCCATCACCTCGTCGGAGATCCAGCCGAATTCGCGCTGGGCGATGTGCAAGGCCGGCAAAATGACGGCGCGGTTGGTCGGGTAGCGCAGCTTGAGCCGATTGATCTCCTCCACGGCGGACCTGGAGAACTCTGGGGGAGGCCCCTGGTGCGGGGCCGGGTCGGAGCGTCGAGTGGTTTCCATCGAAGTGTCTCTCCCGGCCCTAGCGGTCCAGCTCGCCGGCGATGATGTTGATACTGCCCAGAGTGGCCACCATGTCCGCCAGCATCTGTCCCTTGACCAGGTGCGGCATCGAGCTCATCAGCGGAAAGCACGGCGGGCGCACGCGCACGCGGTAGGGACGTCCCGTGCCGTCGCTGACGATGTAGAAGCCCAGTTCGCCGTTGGCGGCCTCGGTGGCCACGTAGACCTCGCCGGCCGGTGGCTGCACTCCCTTGATGATCAGCTCGAACTGGCTGATGAGCCCCTCGATGCTCCCGTAGACCTTCTCCTTGGGCGGCAGCACGACCAGCGGGTTGTCGGCGTTCACCGGTCCGCCCGGCAACGTCGCCAAGAGCTGCTCCAGCAGCCGCAGCGACTGGCGCATCTCCGCCATCCGCACCAGGTACCGATCGTAGACGTCGCCTCGCTCGCCGGTCGGCACGTCGAACTGGAAACGGTCGTAGAACATGTAGGGGTTGGCCTTGCGCAGGTCGTGCGCCACGCCGCAGGCCCGCAGGCACGGCCCCGTGAACCCGTAGCCGATCGCATCCTCGGCGGAGATGCCGCCGACACCGCGCGTGCGATCGATGAAGATACGGTTCTTGGTCAGGAGCCCGTCGACGTCCTCGAGCACCTTGTAAAGCTTGGCCAGCAGGGCCTCGAGCCGTCCCGCCCAGCCCTCGGGCAGATCGGCCATCACGCCGCCGATGCGAGTGTAGGTCGTCGTGAGGCGCGCCCCGCAGAGCGACTCGATCAGGTCGTAGAGCTCCTCGCGGGCCTGGAAGAAGTACCAGAAGTTCGTCAGCGCTCCCAGGTCGACGGCGTTGGTCCCGATGCAGACCAGGTGGTCCATGATGCGGGACATCTCGCTCACGATCATCCGCACGTAGATGCCACGCTCGGGGATCGTGAGGTCGAAGAACTTCTCGACGGCCATGCAGTAGCCGACGTTGTTCATCATCGCCGAGCAGTAGTTGAGCCGGTCCGTGTAGGGAATGACCTCGGTGTAGCTCCCCTTCTCGGAAGACTTCTCGAAGGCGCGGTGCAGGTAGCCGATCTCGGGCAAGCAGCTGACGATCACCTCGCCGTCCAGCTCGCAGAGGAACCGTAGCGTTCCGTGCGTGACCGGATGGGACGGGCCGATGTTGACGGTCAGTCGATTTCCGAGCGGGTCCTGGTCGATCTAGTATTCCATAGGGCGTGCGGCGCTCAGTCGGCGCCGGGCACCAGCGGCTGGCGGTGCCGGATGTCATAGTCCTTGCGGAGCGGATGCCCCTCGAATCCCTCGTACAAGAGGATGCGCTTGAGGTACGGGTGGCCAGTGAAGCGGACGCCGAACATGTCCCACACTTCGCGCTCGTACCAGTTGGCGGTCGCGTAGAGGCCCGTCATCGTTGGCACCTCGCACAGTTCCTGGGCCTCTTCCACGGCGACCTTCAGGAAGACCCGGTCCTTGTGCGTGATGGAGTAGAAGTTGTAGACGACCTCGAAGCGAGGCGTTCGGCCAAGCTCGCTGCAATCGAGCCCGGCCAGGTCGGCGAGCAGGTCGAAGCCGAGATCGTCCCTGAGAAACGAAGCGACGCCGAGCAGCCGGTCGGCCGGGACGTAGAAAGACGGGAAAGGGGAACGCCAGGCGAACTCCGCCAGGAACGGGAACTTCTCCAGGAGGGGCGCCTTGAAATCACGGGGTTCCATCGTCGTTGCTACCTCGGGTAACTGGTGAAGGCGGGGCCGCTTGGTTCGCCAGGGAGGCGCTCCCGCCGGGACGGTCCACTCGGGCCGCGCGCGGTCAGGTCCGCTCGGCGAGCTTCGCCACGGGCACGGTCTCGCCCGGCAGTTGCATCGTCACGCGTCCCTGCTCTACGCGTGCCGGACGCCGGGCCAGGTCCTCACCGTTCTCCATCTTCTTCATCAACATCACGATCGCGTCGATCACGGCCTCGGGCCGCGGCGGGCAACCCGGGATGTAGATGTCGACGGGGATGATCTGGTCGATGCCCTGGAGGGTTGCGTAGTTGTCGTAGAAGCCGCCCGAGCAAGCGCAGACGCCCATGCTGATGACCCACTTGGGCTCCAGCATCTGATCGTAGATGCGCTTCAATACGGGCGCCATCTTCTGCGAAATGGTGCCGGCCACGATGAGCAGGTCCGACTGGCGTGGCGAGAACCGTACCACCTCCGCGCCGAAGCGACTGACGTCGAAGCGGCTGCCAACCGTGGCCATGTACTCGATGGCGCAACACGCGGTGCCGAACGGCATCGGGAAAAGGGAGTACTTCCTGGCCCAGGTCACCGCCGTGTCCAGAACCGTCGTGAGGATGGGAGTGTCGCCGAGTCCGCTGTTCATTCCCACTCCAGCGCTCCTTTCCGCCACGCGTAGATCAGACCCACCACGAGGAGCGTCATGAAAACCGTCACCTCGATGAAGCCGTTGACCCCCATCCGTCTGAACAATACGGCCCACGGATACAAGTAGACGACTTCCACGTCGAACAAGATGAAGAGCAAGGCCACCACGAAGTAGCGCACGTGGAACCTCTGCCGCGCGTTACCTACGGTCTCCATTCCGCATTCATAGGTGGAAGACTTGATCGGATTCGGCCGGCGCTCGCCAAGCAGGCCGTCGAGGAAGAGGAACCCCGCCGAGAGTCCGACGGCGAAGAGGAACAGGATTCCAAGTGGAAAGAATTCGGACATGAGGTGCGCCGGCCCCGCCGTGCAGCAGTGCCCTGACCGGTCAGGAAGCCGGTATAGCACAGGGACGAGGCCCAGATCCAGTCATGGTAAGCTGGGCTGCAGTGTGTCGAGTAAGGGGCGGGGTTCGACCCAGGATGGAAGACTTGAGATTTGAGACCGAACGTATGGGACTGAACGACATATGCTCGGCTTCAAGTCTCCCGTCCCAAGTCTTCTCATCAACCAACGCCGCCCCCCCTGTGTAAGATTCTTTCTTGGCGGAGCCGGAGACTTGAGGCCTGAGCCCCTTTCCGGAAGCCAGCCTGCCAACCCGGAGTTGAAGTCCAACCCCTATGTCCGGCGAAGTCGTCTCCCGTTACGTCGTCAAGCAGCGCCTGCGCGCGCTCGGAGTGCATGTAACCTGTTTTCGGGCCGGGCAACAGGGACTGGACCGCGACGTGGAGCTGCGAGTGCTTCCGGCGTCAGCGGACGCGGCGGAGGCCGAGCGCTTCAGCCGCGAGTTCCGAACGCTGGCGGGCTTCGACCATCCGGGGCTCATCCAGGTACTGGACGTGGGCCGCACTGCCGAGCACTTCTTCTACGTGACCTACTTCCGGGAGGCTCAGACCCTCGAGGAGATGGTTCAGGCCGGCCGGCTGGCCGAGCAGCTGGTGGCGCAGATTGCCTGCGCGATCGCCTCGGGGCTGGGCTACCTGCACGAGCGGGGACAGTTGCATCGGAGCGTCGCGCCCGGGACCCTATTCTACGACACGGCCCTGAAGCGAGCGTATATCGGCGACTACTCGTCAATGGCGCCGCTGGAGGCAGGGAAGACAGCGGAGGCCGGCGCGGACGTTCCCGTGCTGCGGCTGGCGATGACGCCGGAGGCACGGGCAGGGTCGCCGTTCGACGCGCGCACGGACCTCTATTTGCTTGCGGCCACGCTCTACCGGCTGCTGACGGGAATCGATCCGCTGGCGGCCGCGGCCCGGCCGGGAAGTTCCGAAACAGCGCCGGTGGAGCCGCCGATCCGCTATGCGCCCGAGCTTTCTCGAGAGATGGACGGGTTCCTCGCCAAGGCCTTGGAGCGCGACCCTGCCGTTCGGTTCCAGACCGCCTCCGAGATGGTTTCAGCCGCGGAGCACGTGCTGAAGAAACTGGAGCTGAAATCGTTGGTGGATCGCACCTCCGAGACCGCTGCCGCGGAGCCATCCTCGGAGGAGGCCTCGCCCACGCTTTCGCGGATGCGCGTGCGCGCCGCGACGCCGGCGGGCTCCTCGGCGCGTATTCCCTCCGCCGGAGGTTCGGGCCTGTTTCCGCGCCCGTCCGTGGAGGAGTCCACGGCTGGGGTCTCGCGTGCCCAGATTCGATCCGCCGTGCGCCCCTCCCGCGATCGGCTGAGGGCAGCCGAGGGAGCGGAGGATGCCGGAGCCCCCTCGCTTTCCGCACTGCGGTCTGCGGAGGCGTCCTCGCCGCGCGCCGGCTGGGGGCGCAAGTTCCGGGACCAAGCCGAGCACGTCACGCAACCGCTTGCGGGCGTTGCCGCCCGCGCTCTCGCAGGCATCCCTGAGGCCTACCGCTTACCCGCAGTGGGCCTGGCAGTCTTCATTTTGATGGCAGCAGTAGCGATGGTCTGGAGCGCCGGCCGCCGGCCAGCAGGCTCCGATGCCGTCGCGGTGGAGACGCCGGCCACGCAAAGTGCCACGGCCACCGGCGAGGAGCCTCCCGAGAAGACTGGAGCCCCGCGCATCTCCGTCGAGCAGGTGCGCCAGACGCCGACCGATCTCACGAATTTCCGCGACCGCTGGCAACAACTGCGGCGCTGGTACGTGAATTTGCCGCCGGCCAAGCAGTCGGCTCTCTTCCCCTACGAAAACCTGATGCGGGCCAAGCTCGACTTCGCAACCGATCCGCACAAAGCCTGCCAGCTCCTGGACCAACTCTACGAGAAGTCGGCCTCGGAGCTGAAGTAATCGGAACCCTTCAGTAGTCCTCGTATCCGGGTGGTTCGATGCCCCGGAAGCCGTGGAGGACGAAGACGCTGAAAGTGCGCCACTCGCGGTCGCGGCGGGTATAGACGAAGGTGGGCGCGCGCTCGTAGGACTGAAACGCGCGTCTGAGGATATGATGAGGACGTGGGATATCGCCCTCGGTGGCATAGACGGCATCGCGTCCGAGGAACCGATCGAAGCCGGGCCAGTAGTCGTACTGGCAGCGGCGGCGGCCGATATCGGCGCAGTAGGCGCGGGGACGTCCAGGCACGTAAAAGGCCAGTTCGGCGGTGGACTGGTAGCTGTCGCCCAGGACGAAGGGACGCGCTGCTACGGGCAACTTCGCTAGCTCCGTACCCACCGCCAAACCCAGCTCCTTCCAGCCCCGCATACGGGTCGTCGGATCTTGCTTGGGTTTCAAGCCCAGGCCAAGCCCGTGCACGAGATCGAAGTCGTAGGCCAAGATCGTGAACGGGAGTGCCGCGATCAGCGCCGCGGCAACCAGTCGAGGACGAGCGTGACGCGCAAAAGCGGCCAGCCCGGCGATGTAGGCGGCAGCGGGCCAGTTTGCCTCCGAGCGGCCGATCAGGCTCGCGGGCACGTACATGGCGAACATGGGCAGGACCCCCCAGAGCAAGAAGACATCGGTGGGCGAGCGCTCGCGAAAGCACCGTACGAGCGCCCAGACGATTCCGCAGCAGAGAACCGGGGTGACGATGCCCAGTTGGGAGCCAAGGAACTCGCCGGCCGTGGCGAGCCCGCTCGCGCCCAGGTGGCCGGGCTTGCCGGCGTTTGCCGCGACGTGCCAGAACGAAGCCCAGTCATGGCGGGCATTCCAGACCAGCGGCGGCACGAAGGCCAGGAGGGCCAGGCCCGCGCCGGCGGCCACCCAGCGGCCGTGCCCCCGGAGTCCGCCCCGGGCCCGAGCCGCGCATGCTGCGCCCACGACCCACGTCAGGAAGATGAGCATGCTGTACTTCGACAGCAGTCCGAGTCCCAGCGCCAGTCCGGCGCCGATCCAGGCTTCGCGCTTTTCCTGGACCACCGCCCGGTAGAGGAAGATGGCCGAAAGGACCCAAAAGAGTATCAGGAGCGAGTCTGTCGTGAAAGCAACGGATTCGCTCGCCGTCAGTGGCATCAGCCGGAACGCCACAGCCGCGACCAGGCCCGCCGCCGGCCCGCCGCCGACCAGGCTCGCGAACCGATAGACCAGCAGCGTCGACGCCGTTCCGGCGACCACGGCCGGGAGCCGGATCGCGACCGGCGTATCGCGGCCCACCAGCTGCCTGGAGGCCAGGATCGTCCAGGCGATCAGCGGCGGCTTGCTGTAGTAGCCCCAGTCCGGCAGTCGCGACCAGTCCCAGTACTGCGCCTCGTCGGGGAAGAGGTCGAGCTCGGAGTGAGCGATGAAGAGGGAATGGAAGACAAAGGAGGCTCCGAGGAGGACCAGAAGCAGAAGTCGGGCGGCGGAGGGGCGCATGGGTGGGTGGGTTTTCCTGGCTTGAGATTCGAGACAGGAAACGGGGGATTACAGACTGAGAGAGGGAAGGCCAGGGGGCTGCAGTCTGTACTCTGTAGTTCCCCGTCTTCTGTCTCGTCCCCGACGTAGATCGGGCTCGAGAGAATCCAGGGATGCCGTTCCTGGAGTCCCAGGAACGGCGTCGCAAAGGGCAGCGACACCTCGCACCTGAAGGCGCCGTCTGCCGTCGTCTGGTAGACGAGACTCGCGCCGTCGGCGAACGCGACGGGGGCGCCGTCCCGAAGCAGCGTGACGCGCGCGCCGGGGGCCTCGGGTGCCGTGACGCGCAGCGTCATCCACTGTCTTGGCAACACCGAACCCATCGGATGAATCGTGTCTCTGATCTGCGCCGTGAAGGCGAAGCCGGACGCATCGGCCAGCGAGTCCCACGCCGCGTAGGCCCTGCCCTTGGAGAGAGCCCCCAGCAACAGCTTGCGGTCGGCGTCCAACTGCCGGGTGAAGGGCCCGTCGAGCAGCAGGTGCGTGCTCATCATCCGGAAGAAACTCGACATCGAGGGGAAGGCGACCGACCGGCTCTGCGTCACCTTGATGTTCGCGTGCGCATCGGCGCCTGCGATCCCTGTCAGACGCCGCCGCCGGCACATCGCATCGAAGGCCGCGAGGTCGGGCCCCGCGGAGAGCGTGATCAGGTTCATCGCGTAAGTGGCGTTGAGCGGATAACAGGCCAGCGCCGGCACGATGCGCGTCCAACCCAGATCCTCATAGGCGCTCCAGAAGCTCAGCATTTCTGCCCCGGCGAGCCCGCCCTCGCCGCCCCTCCACGGCACGCGCCGGTTGCCGGGATGAGCAGCGAAAGCCAGCCCGCCTGCCCGGCCGGTCAGCTCCGCCAACTCTTCGGACTTCTTGTTGGTCAGGGGCTCTGTCAGCTTCGGCGGCCCCAGCAGCAGCACGTGTCCCCCGACGCACTGGTTGGTCCTGGGGTCGAACGAGTCGCAAGTCCCCGCCTCGTTTCCGGACAAGAGCAGCACGCCGTCTTTCCAACCCTCCTGGCCAGTGTCGGCGATGCCGAAGTTGTTGTGCTCCGTCAGGTAGACGAACTCGATTCCGGCCTGACGCGCTGCGTCGACGATCTCCCCGACTTCGGCCCGACCGTCGTGGGAGAGGCGCGTGTGGACGTGAAAGACTCCGCGGACCTCGTGCCGCCCTGCGGCCGGCGCCAGGGGACGCAGGGCCTCGACCGGCCCGATCCGCGCGATCGCAACCACGCGCCAGGCAACGACCAGCACCGCGAGCGCTGCCAGGGCCCGAATCCTTCTGGGCCCGGTTCCGAGCGACATGGCGCCAAGATAGCAGCCGTCTTTCACGTGATACAATCCGCGCCATGCAGAAAGTGCGGCCCATCCGGGCGATCACCTTCGACTGCTACGGCACCCTCATCGACTGGGAGGCAGGCCTATGGTCCGCGGCCCAGCGGCCGCTGAAGAAGGTCGGCCTGAATGTGACACGCGCGCGCTTCTACGAGGCTTGGGAGCCGATCCAGTTTGCGATGATCCAGGGCCCTTACAAGCGCTACCGGAAAGTCCTCACGGACAGCTTCCGCGCCGCGGTCGAGGCGCTCGGCGGCAAGCCCGTGTCCCTGGAGGACGCCGCCGCCTTCGCCGGCTCCATGGCCGACTGGGAACCGTTTCCCGACGTCGTTCCCGCCCTCGCCAAGCTCTCCGCGCTCTACGTGCTGGCCCCGATCAGCAACACCGACGACGACTTCCTGGCCGCCAGCGCCCGCAGGATGGGCAACCCGTTCCATCACCTCTTCACTGCCCAGCAGGCCAAGGCCTACAAGCCCTCGACCAAGCCGTTCCAGCTCGCGTTGAAGAAGCTCGGATGCGATCCGGCCGAGGTGCTGCACGTCGCCTTCGGCTATCGCTACGACCTGGGCCCGGCGCGCGAATCCGGGATGCGCACTGCGTGGCTCAACCGCAGCTCCGAGTCTTTGCCCGCCGGCTTCGAGGCCGACTTCCAGCTCGACGCAATGTCTGGCCTGGTCTCGATCGCCACGCGGGTCTGCTAGCGCCGGGCACTCGAAAGCAGGCCGCCGTTGCCGGTCAGGGCGCCGCGGCCTTGACGAAACGGCTGTCCAGGAAGGAAGCCAGCCGGCCCGACTGGGAGCTTTCGCCCGACTCGCCCAAGATCTTCTCCCACGCCCCTATCGCCCCAATCAACGAGCCGGGAGCGCGGTTGAGTCCAAAGGCATCCTCGTTCTCGGTTCTTCCGGCCATTAGCAGACCCTGCTGTACCTGGCGAAACTCGTCGGGGCCCAGGCCGCAGGACTTGGCCATCAGGGACGTAGCCTCCTCGTCGTGGGAACGCCAGAAGGCCAGCGCCTGGAAGTACCCGTCGACAACGGCCTGAGTGGCGCCCGGGCAGACCGTCTCCAGGTCGCGCCGCACGACCAGAACATCGGCGATCAGGCCGGGGATCTCGCGGCTGGTGAAGATCGCGTGACCTTTTCCAGCGCGCTCGAGCTGGTGCAGGAACGGATCGACCAGGGAGACGGCGTCGAGTTGGCCGGCGAGAAACATCTCGACCAAGACGTCGGAGGGCAGGCTTACCAGCAGAGATCGGGTAATGCCCCCAGGGCCTTCAAGGGAACCATGTCTGGAAGCGGAACCTCATGGCTTCGGCCCTT
>JACQFU010000115.1 GCA_016199905.1 Candidatus Wallbacteria bacterium | reverse complement strand
GTCCGTCCCACGCTGTAGCCCGACCCGTAACATGCGCATGACAGGCCTACGAGCGGCTATCCAAGGGCCGAAGCCATGAGGTTCCGCTTCCAGACATGGTTCCCTTGAAGGCCCTGGGGGCATTACCCGATCTCTGCTGAAGACGAGGCTGGGCGTCGTGCCCATCGGCTCCGCGTAGGCTGCCGTGATCGTTAGCGGCCCGCTGGTGAGCCTTCCAGGATCTCGACTGAACCCGAGCGACGGCTCACCGGGCGCGTTGTTGTCCACCACGCCCGATAGCGTTGTAGGGCTGGACTGAACATTCCCGGTCAAGTCCCTTCCCGCCGTGACAGCCAGTACGTAGCCTTCGCCGCCCTGCGAAGTCAGAGTTGCATCCACCGTCACGGTGAACACATACGTGTCCGGCGCCGGTTGTGCGGTCGAACTCGTTGCGAAGTGGCCCCCTCCGGGCCCGTCGAAGGCCAGGTTCGGGGTGGTTCCCATCGGTTCCCCGTAGACGGCTGTCAGCGTGTGGGCGCCGGCGGCGACCCAGGCGGTAGGTCCGTCAAACGTCAAGGACGGGGCCGGAGGCGCGACGTTGTCCACAATGCCTCCGCTCGTGACAGAGGGCTGTGTTGTTCCTCCGATGCTCTTGCCGTCGCTTGCGGTTGCCGTGTAGGCGTCGCCTGGCTGCGCGGTGGCGGTGGTGTCGACGGCCAGCGAAAAGACGTAGGTGTTTGCCAGTGGGTGGGTCGCCGAATTCACGTGAAAACGGCTGGCGCCGGCACCCGAAAAAGTCAGTGTCGGCGTCGTGCCCATGGGCACATCGTAGACAGCCGCTACGTTCAGCGGTCCTGCCGCAAGAAACGCGGGCCCTCTGCCGAAGTTGAGCGTGGGACTCGCGTGCGCTTGCTTTGCGCCTGGAAAAACGATCGCTCCCGCGAGCAACGCCAAGACGAGGAATCGCCCGTGAGAACCGGCAGAGAACCACTTGCTGGAGTCGTGACCCCGTGAAGTTCTCACGCGACCCCCCTGACGTGCTAACCGATTGCCGGCAAAACCGATTCGGATGCTTCGAATAGCATAGCACCTCGGGTTTGCGCTTTCGCAAGAAGTTTGTATGAAGGTCTGTGTCGGACGATCTGCGCAGTCTCGATCCGCTTCCAGGGCCCTCCTTGCTCTTGCCGTGCATCACGCCCCCAAGGCTGCCAGCGCGGCGCCGTCAGCCTCGCGACCAGCTCGTCCACGAGGGCCTTCAGGCGCTATACGTCGAACGGCTCCTCGAGATAGGGGCCGCCGATTCTTCGGAAGAACGTCTGGTGCATGGGCGAGTTGGCGCTTCCGGTCAGGAACGCCATCCGGCCCGCAGCCGGGTTCCCGGCCGCCACGAGCGAGTAATGCAGCTCGATGCCGCTCATTTGGGGCATCTGCAGATCGGAGAGCACCAGATCGAAGGCTTCGGTCGAGAGCAGCTCGCGGGCCTCGCGTGCCGCGGACACGACGGTGCAGGCAAGGTCGCGTGCTTCGAGTACGCGCGCGGCGAAGGCCCCGATATCGGTTTCGTCATCGACAACCAAGACGCGCATACACACGATCTCCCCGGGCACCCGTCTCATGAACGCGAGCGATGCTACCTCGGTCATGCCCCATCGCGAAAACCCTCGACTGCAAAGGCTTTCCGGGACGCGAACATTTCCGCCCGCGGCAGGCCCGCAAGAGCCGCCGCGAAATGGGGAAGTCCGGCTGGCGCAGGTCGAGGTCGCCGATTGCGACGCCTGCGGGCTTCCTTTCGCAGCCGGGCAACGTGACGCCCGGCGCTGCCCCGCGTGTCGATGGCGGCCGGGGACCTGGGCCGGCGCGGCGGGCAGCGCTCGCTCAGGATTGGCCTGACTTGGTGTCCGGTGGGAACGGTTGTCGCGACAGCGCGATCTCGACGCGCGAAGGGAGTCCGACTCCCCGCAGCGCGGACAGGAACCCGAACACCAGACCGGCCAGCATCCGATTGAGGAATGGCTTCAGGACCAGCTCACGACCGTCAATCACGAGCCGGACCCCGGCTTCGCGCTCGGGAGTTGCCTTCGGCAAGACTCCACTCTGGCGCCAGTCGAGGTGCCAGCTCTCGACCCGGTCTGCCAGCGCGTTCAGCCCGCTGTCGTCGAAGTTGGGAATGCCATCAAACGCCTGCGGGGCGCGCACGGTAGCCAGCAGACCCGAGGTGTCGTTGAGGCGCGAGGGCTTCGTTTCCAAAGGAGAGTAGACCTCGATCTTGGGTAGTTCGGAGAGGCTGTAGCCCTCGACGAGCGCCAGATCGATCTCTTCCTCGAAGAACCGCGACAACTCCTCGGGATCTGCGTCCTTGCGCACGGCGTGACGCACCACCAGGCAGCGCGGCCCGCTCAAGATCACGACGCGGGCGCCGGCCTGCGCGTGCCGCCACGTGTCCTTGCCTTCCCGGTCGGGCTCGGCGCCGTGAGCGTCATGTTTCAAGGTTCCGACGCGCAGTCCGCGCTGCGTCAGGAGCGGCAGCAGCTTTTCGATGAGCGTGGTCTTTCCGGCACCCGAGTGCCCGACGATGGCCAACATGGGAATCGAGAGCAGGGACACTTGTCGTCCTCCTTGGGCTGTAACTGCGGAAGCGAGCGCAACGATGTGAGTCGAAGGTTTGGAGGCGCGTCGCAAGGTCCGCGCCAGGTGAACCTGGTCGTTGGAGGCGCAGTCAGGTCACGCGCGATTCCATCCGTGGGCCGCGAGCAGCTCGACGACCCGCTGCCTGATGTCGTCGCGGATTGCTCGCACCGTCGCCGCCGGTTGCCCTTTCGGGTCCGGCAGCGGCCAATCGTCCCGCGCGAGGCCCGGCACCACGGGACAGCGATCGCCGCACCCCATCGTGATCAGGAGCTGGGCGCTCCGTGCCATCGCCTCCGTCAGCAACTTGGGCTCCGCAGCCGAGAGATCGACCCCGACTTCGCTCATCGCGCTCGCGACCTCCGGGTGCACGCGTTCCCCTGGAGCCGTGCCCGCCGAGATGGCGGCGGCCTTCGCCGGGTCGGCCAGCAAGTTGAAAAACGCGGCGGCGATCTGCGAGCGGCCGGCGTTGTGGACGCACGCAAAGATGACGGTGTTCATGTCTTTTACAGCTCCAGTGGCGAACTCGGGAACCAGTGGCGCGTTCGGTTGCAGAAGGAGCAGACGCTGAGCATCACCGGCACCTCGACGAGCACGCCGACGACGGTGGCCAGGGCGGCGCCCGAGCCGGGGCCGAAGAGCGCGATGGCGGTGGCGACGGCCAGCTCGAAGAAGTTGCTGGCGCCGATCAGGGCGCCGGGAGCGGCGATGGAGTGTGGCAGCCGGAACCTCTTCATCAAGAAGTAGACGAGCGCCGAGTTGAAGTAGACCTGCAGCACGATGGGAACGGCGATCAGCGCCACGTGGAGGGGTTTGCCCAGAAGGTTGTCGGCCTGGAAGGCGAAGATCAGGACCAGCGTCGCCAGCAGGGCCGCAACCGTGACGGGCTTGAAGAAGGCCAGATAGCGCTCCTCGAACCAGACCCTGCCGCGCAGGCGAAGGAGCGCGAAGCGGCTGGCGCTGCCCAGAGCCAGGGGGATGACGATGAAGGCGACCACGCTGGCGAGCAGGACGCCGAAGGGAACCACGAGGTTGCTGGCGCCGTGGACGAGCAGGGCGACGATGGGGGCGAAGGCGACCAGCATGATGAGGTCGTTCAGCGCGACTTGCACGAGCGTGTAGGCAGGGTCCCCATCGGTCAGGTAGGACCAGACGAACACCATCGCGGTACAGGGCGCGGCAGCCAGGATGATGGTGCCGGCGACGTACTGATCGGCGAGCTCGGCGCCCAGCATGGGCAGGAACAGGCGCTTGAAGAACCAGGCGGCCAGCAGGGCCATCGAGAAGGGTTTGACCAGCCAGTTCACGAACAGCGTGATGGCCAGTCCGGCCGGCTGGCGGCGCACGTCCAGGATGCTTCCGAAGTCGATCTTCAGCATCATCGGGTAGATCATCGGCCAGATCAGGACGGCGACGGGAATGTTGACCTGACTGCCGCCGCCGAACTCCAGCCGTCGCAGCGCATCCACCAAGCCGGGGGCCCCCTTGCCTAGGGCCAGTCCCAGGGCCATGCAGAGGGCGACCCAGAGCGAGAGGTAGCGCTCGAAGAAGTCGAGGCGTTTGGCCGGGGAAGTCACTTCGGAACATCCTTTGAGGGATTTCCAGCTAAATCGTATTTACTCGAAATCATCTGTGGGCTACAGAGCTCCGATCAGGGCCTTCAGGCGCCTGAGAGCACGTGGTTGGAGGCAATAGCGGACCATCGGCCCCGAGAGGGTGCCCTGGATGAGGCCAGCCTGCTTGAGCACCTTGAGGTGCTGGGATACGGTCGATTGCGCGAGCGGGATCTCGTCGACGATGTCCCCGCAAATGCAGGTGTTCTTGCGGGCAAGCAGCCTCAAGATCTTGACCCGGGCCGGATGGCCCACAGCTTTGGCAAGCAAGGCCAACTCCTCGTCTGCGCCCCTTCCTTCGACCGGACGCAGGTCGGGGCTCTCATCGGCCGGCCCGCACGCCGACGTGGCGATCGGTAGGGAGTGAATCCTCTTGTTCATCGTATATATACGATACGCGCGCTCCGAACGTCCGTCAATCGCGGCCTGCGCTCGAAGCTCCGCCGATCTCCCGCGCTTGCAGCCCGCGCCCCCGGAAGCTACCCTCTGCGCCGTGATCGAGGTCGGCGATATCCTGGTCTCGGAAGATGCGGTCACGGCCCGCTTTGCCTGCGACCTGGGGGCTTGCCTGGGCGCTTGCTGCCGGGTCGGAGACGCCGGAGCGCCGCTGGGCCCGGGCGAGCGCGAGGCCGTCGAGGAGGCGCTCGCGGTCGTGCTGGCCTGGCTGCCTGCCGAGAACCGCGAGCTGTTCGCGCGCGAAGGGTTCGTCGATCGGCGCCAACCGGAGAAGCCTCAGCTGGTCTGCTTTCCCGACGGCCGCTGCGTCTTCAGCATCGCCTTTGCCGCCGCCTCCGGCCGCACCGGCGTGCCGCTAGGTTGCGCGCTGGAGGCCGCCTTCCGGAGGGGACTCACGCGCTTCCGGAAGCCGCTCTTCTGCCACCTGTTCCCCCTGAAGCTAGGCCACTTCTACGACCGCAGGGTGCTCAACGTCGAACGACGCCCCGAGTGCGAACCGGGGTTCGACGGTGGCATCGGAATGCTCGAGTCCTCCCGAGAGGTCCTCGTCCGGCTCTTCGGCGACGCCTGGTACGAGCAATGCCTCGAAGCCGCCCGGCGCGAGCGTGAACGCTTGAAACCGTCGCGCTAGCGCCAGCCACATCCCGCGGGCCGCGGATCGGAGGCCGGTTTCTCATCCCCCGGGGCCGTCGGCGCCCATGTAGGCCACCAGCGAGTCGACTTCCTGCTCCAGGTGCTCGCAGCGGTCCTGCAGCACGTTGCGGATGGAGACGATTCCGACGATGGCCCCGCGGTCGCCCTGAACGGGCAGATGCCGTATGTGGTGCTCCAGCATCAAGGCCAGGGCCTCCTCCTCGGAGAGGTCCGGAGCGATGGTGAGGACGTTGCGCGTCATCACCGTCGAAATGGGCGTCTTGGCCGGATCGAGCTTCTGAAGCACGACCTTCATCATGACGTCGCGCTCCGTGAAGATACCCTCCAGCTTCTCGCCCGCTAGCGCCAGCACGGCGCCAACCCGGTCGCGCGCCATCGCCTCGACCGCTTCCAGCACCGATGCCTCCGGGGAAACCGACGTGGGTGGGGTTTGAGCCACGCTCATGATGCGAGTCATCTGGCCACCTCCCGTCCGCTTTGCATGTGGACGTTTACAACGCTACCACGCCGTCCGTACGGCCGCCCGGGGTCTCGCACGGCAAACGGGGACGGATAGCCGTCACCCATACGCCGCCAAGCCGGGCGCCTTCGCTTGCTAGGATGGAACCTAACGAGCCGAGTCTCCGACGCCAAACGGGCCCCAGGGGCCTGGCTCGCGGACTGGACTTGCGGAGGTAGGCAAATGAACCTCGGCGGCCGGGCCAAGCGCGTGCGGATCTACGTCAACGAGGGCGACCTCATCGGCAACCGGGCGGCACACGTCGCAATCCTGGAGCTGCTGCGCCGCGAGGGCTGCGCCGGCGCGACTGTCCTGCGGGCCGTCGAGGGGTTCACCGGATCGCAGGTCTTCAGCACGCGCCTGGTCGACGTCGAGTGGAAGTTGCCCCTCATCATCGAGTGGGTAGACATGCCCTCCCGCGTGGACCGCTTGATGCCGCGCTTGCAGGAGATGCTGAAGAGAGGTCTCGTGACCTCGGAGGAAGTGACGGTCGAGTTCTACGGCGCCGAACCGATTCGAGATCTTTCCAGCGCGTGGTGCGCGTCCGATGTGATGACGAGGGATGCGGTTTCCGTCGCGCGGGACGCGCCCGTGCGGCAGGTCGTCGAGTCGATGCTGGGCCAGATCTACCGGGCCGTTCCCGTGCTCGATTCCGGAATCCCCGCCGGCATCATCACGAACTCCGATCTGGCCACGCGCGCAGGCTTGGGCGTTCGGCTGGAGCTGTTGCGGAGGCTGGACGAGTCCGCGCGACGCGTGGAGCTGGAGAAGCTGAATCGGGAGCAGAAGTCCGCCGAGGACGTCATGACGCCCGGGCCCGTCACCGTCCACCAGAAAGCCCCGCTCACGGCCGTCGCCGAGCTGATGGCGCATCGCCGTCTCAAGCGGTTGCCCGTCGTCGACGACCGCGGCGTCTTCGTGGGAATGATCAGCCGCCTCGACTTGCTCCGGACGGTCACCACTCAATTCGAGCAGAAGGAAGTGGAGTCGAGGCCGCTCGGCCTGGCGGCGGATGCGCCGCTGTCCCGCGCCATGCGGAAGATCGTTCCAACCGTGCATCCGGAGACCCCGCTGCCGGAGGTGCTCCAGGCCGTCGTCTCTACACGACTCAATCGCGCCGTCGTAGTGGATAGCGAGCAGCGGGTCGTGGGAGTCGTCACGGACCAGGAGCTGCTCGACAGGGTGACTCCCGCCTTGAGGCCGGGCGCGTTGCGCTCGCTGATGCACCGCTTGCCCTTCGTGCACCCCGACCCCGAAGAGCTTGCGGCCGAGCAGCACGCCAACGCCAGGACAGCCTCCGACTTGATGAGCCGCGAAGTGGCCACCGCGCGTGAGGACAGCCTCCTGAAGGACGCTATCGCCGCGATGCTTCGCGGCAATCAAAAGCTCGTCGTCGTGGTCGACGCGCAGGACCGGCTGGTCGGGATCGTCGATCGCGCCGACATCCTTCGCGCTCTGGTGACGCCGCTCGAGTAGTCGCGAAGGCTTGCGTCCTCGCACTCGCCGGGCCGTACCGTCTCTCGCGCACGAGCGAGGTCAACCCTTCCGGGCGGAGGAAAAGAGGTGACTTCCGGCCGCCTGGAGTGCAGTCTGGGAGACATGACTCGGCGAAGAATCCTTCTGGTGCATCCCCGGCACACCAACTCCTACTGGGGCTTTCAGTACTCCCTGCCCCTCTTCGGAAAGAAGGCGATGCACCCGCCGCTCGGACTCGTCACCGTGGCCGCCCTGCTGCCCAAGGAGTGGGAGGTGCGGCTGGTCGACATGAACATCGAGCCGCTGACGGACGCGCAGATCCTCGAAAGCGACATGGTGTTCACCGGCGGGATGACCAGCCAGGCGAGCTCGCTGTTCGAGCTGCTCGAACGATGCCGGGCACTGGGCAGGCCGACCGTCGTCGGCGGGCCGCTCGGCAGCGGTCAGCCCGATCGACTCGCCGGCCTGCCGACCTACTGCGTGCTCGACGAGGCGGAGGTCACCCTGCCTCGCTTTCTGGCGGACCTGGAGGCCGGCACGCCCGCGCCGATGTACCGCGCGGCCGAGAAGCCCGATGTCACTCGCACACCGGTGCCGCGCTTCGACCTGTTGAAGCTGAAGGCCTACGGCGTCATGGACGTCCAGTTCTCGCGCGGCTGTCCGTTCAACTGCGAGTTCTGCGACATCATCGCGCTCTATGGGCGAGTGCCGCGGGCCAAGACCACCGAGCAGACCCTCGCCGAGTTGCAGTCGCTCTACGACCTCGGCTATCGCGGGCCGCTGTTCCTGGTCGACGACAACTTCATCGGGAACAAGAAAGCGGTACGGGCTCTTCTGGAGAAACTGATTCCCTGGATGGAGCAGCGCGACTTCCCGTTCTACCTGATAACCGAGGCCTCGTTGAATTTGGCGGAGGATCGGCCGCTGATGGAGTCGATGCGCCGGGCGGGTTTCAAGCGCGTCTTCCTGGGAATCGAGACCCCGTCGCTGGAGGGCCTGCGGGAAACGCAGAAGCTGCAGAACACGCACCGCGACATGGTGGAGGCCGTCCACGACGTCATCGACCACGGCATCGAGGTGACGGCAGGCTTCATCGTCGGATTCGACAGCGACACCGAGGACATCTTCGAGCGGCAGATCGAGTTCATCCGAAAGGCCGAGATCCCGTGGGCGATGAGCGGAGTGCTGGCCGCCCCGCCGGCCACTCAACTCTGGGCGCGCCTCGAGAAGGAGGGCCGGCTTCTCGGTTTCCACGTCGGCGATCAGTTCGGAAGGACGAACTTCGTCACCAAGATGGATCCCGACGTGCTGATGCACGGCTACCGCAACATACTCCGAAGAGTCTACGATCCTCGGGCGTACTTCGACCGCGTGCTCGGGATGATCGAGCGGCTCGACCGCGCCGGGCATCCGAATCTGCATCGAGGACTGGCCAACCCGCTGCAGGTCGCGCTCGTCACGGCCGTGGCCGTGTTGGTTCAGGGGATCTTCTCCAACTACCGGCTCGTCTGGTGGCGATTCCTCTGGCAGCTCTTCACCCGGCATCGATCCAGGTACCTGTCCGGATTGATGAACTCCATCGTGGGCCACCACTTCATCCGCTACACCAGCGAAGTATTGGCCGACGACCGCACCCGGCGGGGCCGGCTGCTCGAAGTCGGCGACGCGCCTGCTGCGGTGCCCGCGGCTGGCGGCACGCCTCTGCGCCAGCAGTAGGGCCGGACTGCCACTGTCCCGATAGTGACCAGGAGCTCGTCGGCGTATCGCTCGACGTCGAAGGTGCGTCCTGAAGCGCCTCCTCTTGCAGTCCGACCGCACCGGCGGCACGCGGCAACTCTCGCTCGAACAATAGAACCGCTCGACGCTCGTTGACTATCTCGGACCGTTGGATGTCGAGCTCGAAGCCTGCTTCGTGGATTCGAGCAATCATCTCGAAAGACCTGTCCACTCCAATGATGTCCTGATGCAGCTCGAACAGGACTTTGCGAATGTTGTGGAAGTCGATCAGCATGTCGGCCAGGGTGTTCGGGCTCCTGACGACGACGAGGTGGATGTCGAAGAAGGAGCGACCATGACGCATTCCGAGCTGCGTGCCCAGATGGGGCGTACGACGGATCTGGTTTCGCGATGGTTCCATCGCGACCCGCTCAACGAATGATCTCGAGGAGCAGCGCGTCCCACTTGGCGAAGACTTCTTCGATGCTGAACCGCTCTCAGACCTCGACGGCGCGTGCCGAAAGACGGGCGCGCTCGGCCTCGTTCGACATCATACGACTCATCGCATCCTTCAGGGCTTGTGAATCCTTCTGTACGACGACCCGCGCGGCCACGGGATAGAGCAAGCGGCGAACCAGCCTCCAGAACGGTTTGGTTCATCGAAGCTGACCGGATCCATCCTGTCGCTGACGACGATCGGGATGCCCGTGCCAAGGGACGCGAGCAACGTACGTGCGTTGGTGCGGGAAAGGAATGAGATGACGGCATCGGGACGGTTCTCGCGCAAGGCGAGTCGAAGGGACGTCCAGATCCGCCAGTTGCTGACGATCGCCTGCGCCACCGAGTGCGTATCGCCCCCGACATTCAAGGCTCGACGACGGATGGCTGGATCCAGGGGAAACGCCGGCGGCTCGGAGCCGTCGTCGAAGGTCACCATCTCCACCAGCCAGCCTGCGCGGCTCCAGTGATTGGCAAGCCGTGAGAGGACCCGCTCCGCCCCGCCAAAGACGTGGAGGGAAGGCAGGACGAGGCTCAAACGCAAGTTAGGTCCGCGCGGGTTCATGGCTCGATCTCGAAACGGACACCTCGGGTCCTCTAGTAGATCGTTTTCAAATCAACGCTACAGTCCAAGCATCATGGTTCATGCAAAGAGGAAAGACCTAACACAGAGACACGAAGCCACAGAGGCAGAGAGAAACCTCCGTGTCTCTGTGCCTCCGTGTTGACAGTCTTTCTCTTCACTGCCATGTTGTTTTGAAAACGATCTACTAGCCGCCGAACGTCCGATTCCACAGGCGTCGGGCGACGAAATCGGGGGCGATGGCGAAGGCCAGCGCCAGCCGCCATGCGACCCCCATCCAGGCTCTTTCTCCGCTCAGCATGCCAGCCTCTCGATAGAGTTGTTCCCTGAGGATGCATCGCCACCACTCCAGTTTTTCGAGCAGGGGCAGGCGCTTCTGGGCGGCTTCGAAGTCTTCCAAGCTTCCCTCCGGGCGGCCATTCTTGCGATTCCGCATCTGGGATGCGATCCAGTAGTACCAGAGGTGACCTCTGAGTCCGGTCGAAATTGCGGACGCCTGAGGGTGCTTGCGGTACTCGGCCACGAAGGCGGAATGCGTCAGGATAAGGTGGCCACGCTCGGCCAGCCGGACCCACAGGTCCACATCATCGCAGGTGCGCATCTGCGCCCGGTAGTTGCCCACTTCCAGAACCGTGGACCGGTGAAGCAACGTTCTGGAATGCATGAAGGCGAATGGCTCGCTTTGCTCGATCAGCTCGGCCAGACGCTTCCTGGAGAGCGGGAAGACCGTCGACGCCCCGATCCGTTCGCCGCTGGAGCTGATGTAGTGCGAGCGGCCGCTGATCACCTTTGCGTCGGGGTTTCCGGCCGCCACGCCGAGTTGCGTCTCAATGCAGTCCGGCAGCAGCCGGTCGTCGGCGTCGAGGACCAGCACCCACTCCGAGGAAGCGTCCTGTACGGATCTGCCTCGCGCGGCGCCCATGCCCTGGTTGGTCGGATTGACCTCCAATCTCACACGGTCGTCGCGCGCCTGGAAACTCTTGATTATGTCGAGCGACCCGTCGGTCGAGGCGTCGTCCAGCACCAGCAGCTCCAGGTTCCCGTGCGTTTGCGCGAGGGCGCTCTCGAGCGCGATCGGGAGATACTTCGCACAGTTGTAGACGATCACCGCGATGGTCACGCGGATCGACTCCGCCCTCCTATCCGAGCGACGCGAGCTCACTGGCCCCTCTCCGCAAACGTCACCCGGGCCCAGCCGCGAAGACAGTAATCGTAAAACGGCATGAGCTTGGGACGCCTCGTTTCATGCGCGACCACCGGTTTCCCCAACATAGCGGCCAGGACCATCGTGTGCAGCCGGTTCGCGTGGACCTCCGCAGCCCTGGCGATCAGCCGACCGAACGAGTCGAAGTCTACCGCTGCCGTGTCGGCCTCGACGACCTCGCGGCCCGCGCCGGCAACGCGACGCACGTTTTCTACCAGCCGGCGCCTCAGATCGGTGCCTGTCGACGGGATGACGCGGTCGGCACGCATCCAGCCGAGGAGGCAACGTCGCGCAGCGTTCGAGGGTCCCCGTCAGTTTCAACTCCGCCATGGTCGGGAGGCAGTTGTCACATCGTCCGCAGTTGTACGCGCCTGGCCGCCCCTAACCCCGGGAGCCCTTGCGGTCCGATACGAAGCTGATCACGGTGTCGTTCCTGCCGTTCACGCGGAATTTCCAGTAGTCGTAGGGCGGCCTGTCCGAAGACTGCGCCTCCAGGAAAAACTTTCCGATCCAGCGTCCGCCGTCGTAGACAGTTGCCTCCATCCGCTTCCCTGCCCGGGCGTAGTGCACCCGGAAGGAGTGGCCTGCTACCTCGTAGCTGACGTCGGGCCGGGACATCTCCGGGAACGCCACGTACCGCATGAGGTAGATGAACGGCGCGTTCTCGAGGATCTTCTCCCGGTGTTTTTCGGCCTCCTTGCTGAAGTCGAGTTTCTCCGTCACGGGCGAGAGCTGGTTGCCGGTCATCCGGTAGGCCAGCACGACCTTGAAGTGTTGATGTGTCTTCTTCTTCGGATGCTGCAGGTCGGCTTCCAGGTCGATGCCGAAGACATCGCCGCCGTTGGGTTTGAAGACGACGACGACCTCACCCAAACCGTCGACGCCCTTGGTCACGGCGCCTCGATACTGCGCGTTGACGCGATACACCTCGCGCACCGCGTCCGCAGGAGGCGCCGCCACCGTGCTGGACGGAGAAGCTTCCTGAGCGGCTGGCTCGGCGGGGGCAGTGTGCTTGTGGCGCTGCTTTCTCGTCAGCTCGTGCAGGCGGCCGGACTCGGCGCGCGAGCCTCCGCAGGCGCCGAGGGCGACCAGGGCTGCAACCAGCGCCCCCCAGAACTGCCGAGAGGTCCGGGTATCGGTCGAGATTCGGGAAAGGACTTGCACGGGATTCGAGCCTCCTGACGAGATGCCGGTGCCGTGGCAGGCCGCACGCGGCCGGCAAGCCCGGGGATTATACCCGAGCCCGACGGCCAACCAGAAGTCGCGCGCCACCGGACTTCACTTTCCGGCTGCCTTGGTGTAGACTCCGCGTCCGTCGGCGGCCGCTCTTGGCCTCCGCGTATCGTGGCGGCGTAGCTCAGTTGGTTAGAGCGTCGGAATCATAATCCGTAGGTCCTCGGTTCAAGTCCGAGCGCCGCTACCAAGGGAAACCAAGATCAGAGCGGGCTTTCGTGAGATCGCCCGCTCTGGTGTCTTGGTCAGGTTTGGTCAGGAATACCCACGTTTCCGCAACCTACCCGCAACCAGGCCGCAACCAGAACCGCGTGCGTCAGGCGACGACCTTGAGGCCACCACGACCCCGGCGGACCTCGCCAGCCAGGGCGGCTCGGATATTGGCGAGGTAGTCGAGACTGAGATGCGTGTAGATCATCGTCGTGGTGAT
>JACQFU010000114.1 GCA_016199905.1 Candidatus Wallbacteria bacterium | reverse complement strand
GGAGAAGCCCGGTTCCACGTAGAGCACTCGATGGCCACGCCCCACCAGGCGCGCGGCGATGTGCTGCTTGTTGGTCCAAAGCGGCTCGTCCCAGTAGGCGCTGGCGAAGACCACGATATCCACGGCAGGGGAGTGTAGCAGGCCACTGGCGGCGCGCGTCCTCTCGCCGCCGTCAGCCCCTGTCCGCCAGGACTTCCTCGTAGATGGCGGCGATCCCGGCGGCCATCGGAGCTTCGCTGAACTCGGCCATCGCCTTGGCCCGCGCCGCGGCCGCCATCGCATGGCGCCGCTGGGGCGCGCGCGCCAGTTCGACGATGGCGGCGGCGAGCGCTGCCGGATCGGCCACGGGTACCAGGCGACCGTCCACGCCGTCGCGCACCAGTTCCACGTTCCCGTCGACGGCGGTGACGATGCTGGGGCAACCGGCGGCCATCGCCTCCATCAACGTCAGGGGCAGCCCCTCCCAGAGCGAAGGGAGAGTGAAGAGGTCCATTCCGGCCAGGAGGGCCGGCACGTCCCGGCGCGGCCCCAGGAATTTCACGCGCTCCGCAATTCCGAGGCGGGCGGCCTGCTCGGCGAGCGGGGCGGCCAGATCGCCGCCGCCCGCGAGCACCAGGACGGCTTGCGGCAGCTCTCGCGCCACTTCGACGAAGGCCGCCAGCAGGTTCGTCTGTCCCTTCTGATAGTGCAGGCGGCCCACGGTGCCCACCACGAACGCGTCCGGCGGCAGGGCCAGCTCACGGCGCAAGAGGCCGGCGTCGGCCGGCTGCCGGTAGGGCGACAGGTCGATTCCGTTGCGCACGACACGCGCCTGACGTCTCGACAGCACTCGAGCCGCCAGCGCCTTTTCCAGGTCCGACGAGCAGACGCAGACGATTCGATCGGCGAGCGGGGCGAGGGCCATTTCGAGCCAGATCATCCCTTGACGCTTCCAGCGGGAGGGCCAGTTCAAGTAATGGATTCCGTGGATCGTGTGGACCGTGCCGACGGCGTCGAGGCCGGCGCAGGCGAGGCGGCCCCAGAGGCCGGCCACTCCACCGTGCGTGTGGACGATGCGGTAGCCGCGTTCGCGGATGTGCCGGCGCAAGGCGAGAATGGGCCGCGGATCGACTCGCTTGGGCACGTCGCAGGCGTGGTGGGGAATGCCGAGCTCGTGCAACTGTTCCACGAGCGGGCCGCCGGGGGCGCTGCCGACCTCGACGCCGAAGCGGGCACGGTCGAGCGCTCGCGCCAGCGCCAGGACGTGATGCTGGCCCCCGCCGAGCATCGGGAGGTCGATCAGCTCCAGGACACGGACACGCATGTAGGGGGGGCGCTTCGGCGGCAACGGACAAGATCAAGAGTCGGATCGCGTCTGGCCAAGGGCCTCTCCCGGGTGACCCCGGGTTCTGTCGGGGACCCCGCAACCCCGGCGGTGGAGCGGCTACTTGGCCTGCTTTGCCTTGACGACCCGGGCGCGGAGGTCGTCGTAGAAGGGATAGGGCTGCACTCGGGACGGGTGGTCGATAGCGTAGGCGTCCGTACCCGGAACGCGCTTCAACAACCAGCAAACGTCCAACCCTTCCTCGAAGCGCAAGTCGCCGGCGGTGAGGGTGGAGTGGAACTTGCCGTCGGGGCCGGCGGTGCCCCGCCTGCCGGGGAAGACCAGTACGAGGCCGTGTCCGTCGGGCACTTGCCCCTTCAGGACTTCGCTCGCCTCGATGTAGCCGTGGTCGACGGCGTCCAGACCCGGCTCGCCGCGCATCACGTAGGAGAGCTTGCCGATCACGACGAGGTCGCTGTCGGCGATCAACCGCTCCAGAGGGATCAACTCCCAGGCTCGAACGCAGGTGACGCTCGCGAGCCCGACGCAGAGCGCAAGAATGAGCTTCTTCATACAAATGATCTATCGGCCTCGGCAGTCTTGTGCCGAAGACCCAACCCTGGGCATGCCCGTCGGGTTTGGAGTACCCTGGCGGCGTTGGAGGCAGCTCGCATGGCACGAAACAACAGGCAAGTCACGCCCCTCTCCCCGGAGCAGGAACTCGGCCGCCCGTCTGTGCCGGGAGACGCGCCGCAAGTCGAAATGGGCATACCCGCGCGCTGGCAGCCCGTGGCCACGGTGGTCAAGCGGGTGGCCATCTGGTCGGGATTCTTCGGCATCCTCTGGGTGCTGCTCGAGTTCCTATCGCTGGTCGTCATCACATTCATCGTCTGCTACATCCTCAACAGCGTCACCGAGTATGTTACGGGGCGGTTCCGGTTCCGGCGGCGGGTCGTAGTGGCCTGCATCTTCGGCGCGCTTGCGGTGATGATTACCGTCGCTACCTTGGTGGTCATTCCGCGGGCCGTCGACGAAGGCAAGCTCTTCTACTTCCAGCTCCCACAAACGATTCGCAAGGTAGAGCACGCCGCGTCGCAGTTGCTCGAAAGCGACCTATACGACAAGCTCCAGAGCCTTGGAGTGGAGTCGGGTTTCCACGAAACCGCGGGGCAGCTCGCGAAAAAGGCGACCACCGGCGTCAAGGACTTCTTCAAGCTCTTCTTCCACCTGTTCTTGTCGCTCATCCTGGCCTGTCTCATCCTGCTCGATCTCCCGAAGATGAAGGCCGGGGTCGAGTCGCTCGCAAGCTCACGTCTGGGGCCTGTCTACGACGAAGTGGCGCCGCACGTGCGCAAGTTCTTCGAAATCCTCGGCAAGGTCTTCGAGGCGCAGATCTTCATCGCCTCGGCCAACACGCTCATTACGTTCGTCGGTCTGCTCGTGCTCGACATCCCGTTTGCGTTCATGCTCTCCACGACGGTCTTCTTCTGCGGGTTCATCCCGGTGCTGGGCGTGTTCGTGAGCTCGGTGCCGATCGTGCTTGTCGCGTTCAACGTCGGGGGATTTGTGCTGAGCCTCAAGGCGATCGGCCTCATCACCGGCGTGCACATGACCGAGGCCTACGTCCTGAATCCGCAGATCATGGGCGAGCACTTGAGCATCCATCCTCTCGTGGTGATCGTCGTGCTGTTGATCGGAGAAACGTTCTTCGGCGTCTGGGGGCTGCTCTTGGGAGTGCCCGTGACGCTGTACGTCTTTCGCGACCTGCTCCAGGCCGCGCCCATTTGATCTGCAGGAGGCCACTCGTGATCGACCATCTCACGCTTCCTATCCAGGACTTCGAAAAGAGCAAGAAGTTCTATTCAACGGCCCTGCGGCCCCTGGGCTACGAACTGATCATGGAGTTCGAGAACGTGACCGGGTTCGGCGTCGCCGGCAAGCCCGACTTTTGGATCTCCAAGCAGGGCGTCGCACCCTCGCTGCACATCGCTTTCCGGGCGGCCACGCGGGCGGCTGTGGACGCATTCTACGAAGCCGCAATCGCCGCCGGAGGGCGCGACAACGGCCGGCCGGGCTTGCGGCAGCACTACCACCCCGACTACTACGGCGGCTTCGTCTACGATCCCGACGGCCACAACATCGAAGCGGTCTGCCACACTCCCGAGCCCGTTCGGTAGCAGGGAGTCGGGCCGTCGAAAGACCAACCGTCCAGTCGCCTAGCCAGCCTTCGCCACTCCGGCGTTCAGACGACTCTGGATGCGCGACAGCTCGGTCTTCGTGGTTCGGAAACGCAGCACGATGCGATCCTGGTGGTACTCGATGCTGTTCATCCGGGCGTTTTCGAAGATGCGATTGATGAGCGAGCCCTGGTCGTAGTCGATGGCCATCTCCACGTCCACCATCCGGTCCTCGAAGAAGCCGTAGACTCGATGCCTCAGCTCTGCCAACCCCTCGCCTGTTTCGGCGCTCACGCAAACGGCGCTTGGGTAGATGCTGCGGACGATCGCGGGAAGCTTGCTCTTGGGCAGCAGGTCGATCTTGTTGAAGACCGTGATGTACGGCTTTCGATCCAGCCCGAACTCCTTGAGCGCTGCGCGGCTAGCCTCCATCTTCTCCTTGAAACGAGGATCGGTCAGATCCACGACGTCGAGTAAAAGGTCCGCTGCGCCGGCCTCCTCGAAGGTGCTGCGAAACGAGGCCACCAGCGAGTGGGGCAGCTTTCGGATGAATCCGACTGTGTCGGAGAGCAGGATCGGGGGCTTTTCTCCCGGCACGATCGCGCGAATGCTCGAATCCAGAGTTGCGAAGAGCTTGTCCTCCACCAGCAAGCGCGAGTCGGTGAGCCTGTTCATCATGGTCGACTTGCCGCTGTTGG
>JACQFU010000113.1 GCA_016199905.1 Candidatus Wallbacteria bacterium | reverse complement strand
GGCCGCGTCCCCGGCCGCCGTGGCCCACTCGCCCCGTCACCCCAAAGCTGATCGCCCCAAAGGAGTCTCCACATGTCACAGCGCAAGATCTACCTGGTCCAAAGAGAGATGCAGGGCAAGTTCACCCTCACGCTCCTGATGCTCATCTTCCTGGTGGCCGTCATCAGCTTCTGCAACCTCTACGTCATTGGCCAGTACGCCCTGGACCACATGAATACGATGCCAGACCACCAGAGCATCGGGTCGATCTTCACGGAGGCGCTGGGCGTGCTCTGGCCGCGGCTGCTGCTGATCATCCTGGTCAACGTCATCATCGTGGTGATCATCGGCGTCTTCTACTCGCATCAGTTTGCCGGCCCCTCCTACAAGCTCGAGAAGAACATCAAGGAGATCGCCCAGGGCGACCTCTCGTTCCAGATCACGCTGCGCAAGGGCGATTCGATGCACAACGTGGCCGATTCTCTCAACGCGATGGTGGACAACTTCAGGAATGTGATCGCCACCGCCCGGAAACTGACCGGACAGCTCAAGGCCGAGGCGGACAAGGTCGGCACCGAAGACGAAGGCCAGTCCGGAAAGGCCGTCGCTGCGCTCAAAGGAATTGCCGGCGAACTGGGAGACCTGTGGTCGGGCTTCAAGACCGGCGAGGAGCCCCAGAGCGCCAGCGCGCTCGTGGAGCGCAGTCTCGAGGAAAGCCGCCAGACCGCCGACGCGGAGGACTGATCGGGCTTGCTCACTGTCGGCCTCACGGGCGGGATCGCCACGGGCAAGAGCCTCGTCTCCACGCTGCTGACCGAGCAAGGCGGCTTGGTCGTCGATTCCGACCGCATCTATCACGACCTGCTGGGCTCCAGCACCGACTTGCTCATGGAGCTCAAGAGCGCATTCGGGCCGCAGTTCTTCGACGACAATGGACGGCTCGACCGGCGCCGGCTCGGCACCCACGTCTTCGGTGACGCCGCCGAGCTGCAGAAGCTCAACCGCATCTGCCACCCGGTGATCATCGACGAGATGATGTCGCGCGTGGATCGGCTGCTGGATCAAAACCCCTCGCTGCCGCTGGTCTTCCTGGCGATCCCCTTGCTCTTCGAGGTCGGTCTCAAGGACATGGTCGACAAGTCGCTCGTCGTCTACGCGCCCGCCTCGCTGCAGTCCCAGCGCCTCCAAGCGCGTGACCGGTTGACCGACGACGAGGTCCGCGCGCGGTTAGCTTCGCAGCTGCCCATCGAGGAGAAGAAGCGGCTGGCCGACTTCGTCATCGACAACTCGGGCACCATCGAGCAGACCAGCGAGAGCGTGCGGGCCTTGATGGACCAGCTCCTGCTGGAATCGGTCAAGACGCCGCCGAAGAAGCGGCGCCGGGTTTCGGAGACCTAGCGCTGGGCGCGAACGAAGTGATGCCGGCAAGGAGCCCTCTTCCATGTCCTCGACCCCCAGCGAATTCGACTTGCTCTCGCCCAGCCTCAAGCAGATACCGATGTTCCTGCTGCTCTCCGGACGGGAGCTGGAGGAGCTGGCGTCGGAGGCGCGGCTGGTCAAGTACGAGCCCGGCGAGTACTTGATGGAGGAAGGCGCGACGGGCGATTGCGCGTTCGTGCTCCTGAAGGGCAGGGTCGAGGTGACCAAGGCCGGGGTAGGCCTGGGGTTCCTGACGCAGGGAGACTGCGTGGGAGAGGTCGCCCTGCTGGACGCGAGCGCGCGAAGCGCCACGGTAAAAGCGCTGGAACCTATCGTCGCCGTGCGCCTGGGCCACGACACCTTCGAGCGGCTGCTGGACCGGCCCATCTTCGTGAAGAGCCTGCTGCTGGCATTGACGAACAAGCTGCGCCAGAGTGTCGAGTTTCAGGTCGAATCCGAAAAGGCCCGCAGGAAGCTGCTGGAAGAGCTGGCCCGCTTTCTGGAACAGGAAAAGCCGCCCCAGATCGCGGAGAAAGCCTGAGCCGGCGCTACTCCCGGTACTTCTGGATCGCGCCGGTGATCGCGGCGCGCAGCCACTCCGGCAATCCGTTTGGACCGTCGAGTTGGCTGAAGTAGGTGCTTGGGTTGCCGCCGGCCCGCGGGTCCTTGGCGATCGTCATTTTCAGGTTCAACTCTCCGCGGCCGCGGAAGTCCTCGATGACGTAGCCCGACCCGTGCTTTTGGCGCGAGTGCGGGAAACCGAACTGGATGACGTTGTTTCGGACCTGGAAGGTGAAGACCTCGATGTTGAACTTGAAGAAGGACTCCACTGAGACGAAGGCGCCGACGCTGTTGTCCTGGAAGACATAGAGCCGGAAGGAGTCCCGCGGGTTCTGGGGCACGTGATCGACCCAGGCCCGGCCCATCAAGTAGGCCTCGCGATCGGCCGGCACCGGCGCGCAGATTGCCGTCACGGTTTGCATCGCGGGGACGTTTTCGCCGGACGCGGGCCCGAGTTCCCGCTCCAGCGCGACGACGGCCAACAGGTACGCCAACGCCACGACCATCGCGATCAGCACTTTTCTGCGGCGCTTCGGATGAAGCAAGTAGTCGTTGACCAGCCAATCGCCGACCCGACCGAGAGCCTTGAGCGCGGTCCAGAGCATCGTTCGCTTCATAGTTGTTCCTCCCCGAGCAACCCGTTGCGGGAGTCCGACAGGTTCATTCTACCCCTTGTCCGGCTTGGTAACATGGCAGCCGCCGAAACCTCCGGCGACCTCCGGACACAAAGGCTACCGATGATTGCGCGCATTCTCCTGTTCCTGCTGGCCTGCGGAGCGTCGTTCGGGCAGACGCCTCCCGACGTCCCCGCGACCGCCCCCACCACGGCAGACCGAGTCCGGGAAGCCCTGCGGCACATCGACTTCGGGCCAGCCCGGCCCGAAGTCCGAATTGGCCCACCAAGCGCTCCAATTGCGCCGCTTCATCCGCCGAGTCCGAATTGGAGTCGACCCTCGGGACCCGGGACGGCAACCCCGCGGACGACCAGTGCAGCCGCAAGCCCGACGCCAACCGCGCCCTCGCAAGAGATTCCGAAGGCCGGCGCGCGAACCGCCGGAGCCGAACCCTCTGCCGTTTCCACCGACGGCGCCATCCGCGTGGAGACCGACCCGCCCGGCGCCGACGTCATCCTGGACCAGACCCTGGCCGGGGTCACGCCGCTGTTCCTGCGCGGGCTTTCTCCCGGGCCTCACGAGCTGGAAGTCGCCCGCTCCGGCGCGACCATCCGCCGCAGCCAGGTCCGGATCGCCGCGGGAAAGGTCCTCAACCTGCGATTGCCGGGGCTTCTCCCGTCGATGCCCTCGCCCATCACGACCGACCTGGGGTTCCTGACGCTGGACGTGAAACCTGCCGGCGCCTCCGTCTACTTGCCGGGCCGGAAACTCCTCGGCTCCACGCCCCTGGACCGCGCGGCGCTGGCACCCGGTTTCTACACGATCACCGTCGAGGCGCCGGGGCACGGCGCCGAGGAACGCGAGGTCCGCATCGACCGGGGACGCGAGACCCGCATCGTGGCCCAGCTGGCCCGCAAACGGGACCTGGTGGAGACGTTCCGGTCGCGGCGGCGCAACAAGGAACGCGACCTCTACCTCGGCGAGGCGCGCCGCCTGTCCAAACGAGCCAACTACGATCTCGCTCTCGAGCGCACCCGGCAAGCCCTGGCTGCAGACCCGCGGAGCATCGAGGCCTACGAGCTGCTCGCCCAGATCTACCTGGCCCAGGGCGACAAGCCCGGCTACGCGGAGGCCCGCGCCAAGATCCAGGCGCTGGGCGGAAAGTAAGGGCCGCGGGCCCCGACCCGCGGGTTGCCTCCTACCAGCGAAGCTTGTACTCCATCCCGACGCGCGTCTCTTCGGGGCGCAGGTAGCGGCTCAAGTCCTCCTGCAGGTTCTTGACCTCCAGGTTCTTGTCGACCGTCAGCGCGAGGTTCTTCTCGATCTGGTACTGCACGCCCAGGTGATCCAGCGAGTGGCCTTCGG
>JACQFU010000141.1 GCA_016199905.1 Candidatus Wallbacteria bacterium | reverse complement strand
TCCTTGTTCTTGAGGTACGTGAGCAGGCTGCGGCGCTTGCCGACGAGCTTCAGCAGACCGCGGCGGGAGTGGTGATCCTTGGCGTGGGTCTTGAAATGCTCGGTCAGGTTGGTGATGCGAGTCGACAGGATCGCGATCTGCACTTCGGGCGACCCGGTGTCGGTCTCCTTCTTCTGGAAGTTCTTGATGACGTCTTTCTTGACGGCGGGGGCGATGGACATGACGGAAGAATCTCCTGTGTCACTTCTTCGAATTTCTTGAGTTCGCAGAGGATAACACGGATCGGGCCTGGATTCAAGGCTGGTGTCCGAACCAAGCCGCTTCTTCTGCTTGCGGGCCACGGCGCGGGTGTCGTATCATCGCGGGCTCCTTCAATCACGTGGAAGGTGGTTTGTGCACATGCTCGTGGCCGAGTCCATTCTGGACCTCATAGGAAAGACACCGATGAAGCGGCTCATCCGCCTCTCGCCGCCGGGTGGCGCCGAGGTCTGGGCCAAGCTCGAATACATGAACCCGGGCGGAAGCCTCAAGGACCGCACCGCTCTCGGCATGATCCGCGACGCCGAGGTGCAAGGGCGCATCCAGCCTGGAAAGAGCACGCTCATCGAGCCCACAGCAGGCAACACCGGCGTCGGCCTCGCACTGGTCGGAGTGAACCTCGGCTACCGCGTCATCGCCGTCATGCCCAGCACCTACAGCATGGAGAAACAGGTCCTCATCGAGGCCCTGGGCGCCGAGGTCGTCCGCACGCCGGACGCCGACGGCATCAAGGGCGCCATCCAGAAAGCCGAGGAACTGGCCGCGGTCATCGAGGGCGGAGTCATCCTCCAGCAATTCAAGAACCCCTCCAATCCCGACATCCACTACCGCACCACGGGGCCCGAGATCTGGGAGCAGACCGAGGGCAACATCGCAGCCGTGGTCGTCGGCGCCGGCACAGGCGGAACCTTCACCGGCATCGCGCGCTTCATCAAGGAAAAGGCGCCCCAGGCCAAAGCCTTCGTCGTGGAATCCCAGGGCTCCATCTACGGCGGCGGACAGCCCGGCAAGCACATCATCGAAGGCATCGGCGGGAGTTTCTTCCCAGCCACCCTCGACCTGGAATTGAGCGACGGCGTCCTCACCGTGACCGATCGCCAGGCGCTGGCCATGCTGAAAAAGCTTGCAAGGGAGGAAGGCCTGCTCGTCGGCGGAAGCGCCGGCGCCGTGGCCCACGCGGCCATCGACGTGGCGCAGCGCTTCAAGCCCGGACAACGCGTCGTAGCCGTCTTCCCCGACCCGGCGGAGCGTTACATGTCCAAGAACCTCCTGAAGAGGGAGGTGTGAGCCGTGACCCAGAAAAACAACAAGCACCGGCAGTCCAGCGGGCGCGAGGCCTGCGGCGGCGGTGAAATCAAAGCGCCGCCGGCGCAAGCAGCCAAGGCCGAATTCCAGGACGGCTTCAGCACGCGCGCCATTCACGCCGGGCAGCACCCCGACCCGGCCACGGGCGCCATCGTCACACCCGTCTACCTCACCTCCACCTACGTCCAGGAGGAGGTCGGCGTCACCAAGGGCTACGACTACTCCCGCGGAGGCAATCCGACGCGCACCGCGCTCGAGAAGAACGTGGCGTCGTTGGAGGGCGGCCACTCGGCCTTCGCGTTCGGGAGCGGTATGGCGGCCATCACCACACTGCTGCTCGACTACGACGCGGGCGCCCACGTCGTCGTTTCGCGAAATGTTTACGGAGGGACTTTTCGCCTCTTCGAGCGTGTCAGCAAGCGCCACGGTTTCCACTTCAGTTTCGTCGACGCTCGCGATCCCCAGATCGTTGAGAAGGCGTTCACTCCTCAGACCAAGCTGCTCTTCCTGGAGACGCCGACCAACCCGATGATGGAGCTGGCCGACATCGCCGCGCTTTCCAGGTTGGCCCACGCCCGCGGCGCCAAGGTCGCCGTCGACAACACCTTCCTGACTCCGTACTTTCAGCGCCCGCTCGAGCAGGGCGCCGACTACGTCATCCACTCGGCGACCAAGTACATCGGCGGCCACAGTGACGTGGTCGGCGGCCTGGCCGTCACGAAGACCGCCGAGGATGCCGATCGGCTCCACTTCCTGCAGATGTCGATCGGCGCGATCTTGTCGCCCTTCGATAGCTGGCTGCTGCTGCGCGGGTTGAAGACGCTCGCCGTTCGAATGCGAGAGCACGCAAAGAATGCGACGGCCATCGCCCGCTATCTGGAGAAGCACGCGAAAGTGAAGCGCGTCCTCTTCCCGGCGCTGGAGAGCCATCCGCAGTTCGAGCTGGCTCGCCGGCAGTCCTCGGGTCCGGGCGGGTTGCTGTCGTTCGAGCTGGACGGAGGCCAGCGCGAGGCCAAGCGCTTCGTCGAGTCGACACGAGTCTGCTCGCTGGCCGAAAGCTTGGGCGCTGTCGAAACGCTGATCTCGATCCCCTCGCTGATGACTCACGCCTCTGTGCCCAAGCCCCAGCGCGAGGCCCTCGGCATCACGGACAACCTGATCCGTATCAGCGTGGGTATCGAGGACGAGGCAGACTTGCTGGCGGACCTGGCTCAGGCGTTTACCCGGTGCTAGACTGCCACTGATGGGCAGCGGCATCGGAGGCACCAGCGGCAAGTTCGGCCTGGCTCTCGGAGGCGGCGGCACCCGGGGCGTCTTCCACATCGGCGTCCTGCGGGCGCTCGAGGAGGAGGGCATTGTCCCCGACATCGTCGCGGGAACCAGCGCCGGAGCGATCATCGGAAGCCTCTATCGCACCGGATTGCCAACCGCCGAGATGCTGGACGTCGTGAAGAAGACCAGCATCCTGCGGGACATTGTCGGCATCCGCAAGTCCTTCACGAACCTCTGCGGCCAGGTGTGGGGCATGGTCGCCAAGCGCTTTGCCCCTCGCTACGACGCCGGCCTGCTCGCCTCGCAGAAGCTCGAGTACCTCGTCAACAACTACGGAGGCGGAAAGCGCTTCAGCCAGGTGGAGCCTCTCATCCTGACCGCGACCGACATCGAGACCGGCGAGCGCATTCTCTTCGCCAGCGCTCGAATGGCCGCCGATCTGTTGTCGAGACCGCCCGTGGATCCGCGACCCGAGCAGTGCTGGACGATGCCGGCCGGCGAGACCGTGCTGGAATTCGAAGACCTTGGAATCGCAGCGCGGGCCAGCTCGGCGGTGCCTGGCTTGTTCCCGAGCGTTCGGGTGTTCGACGGCGTCCGCGAGCGGCGGCTCAACGACGGCGGCTTGCGCGAGCAAGTGCCCGTGAAGGCCCTGCTGCGCGCCGGTTGCGATCGCATCCTGGCCGTCTACGTGGGCTATTGCCCCTACTTTCCGAAAGCCCACGACGCCGCGCGCGTCTTCTCCAACTTCCTGCAGATCGCGGTCATCCACCAGATCTCGTCCAGCCTCGAACTGGCACACAGCGTCATCTACGATCCGCAGGTGGAGGACTACAGCTTCGTCTCGCTGGAGCCGGAGTTGGCCGACCGGGGATACGCGGCCGCCAGGCGAGCAATGGGCCAGATCCGGGCGCTGGTGGAGGCGCGGCCGGTGTCGGCGCCGGCTGAAGCCGCTGCGAAGTAGCAGGAGGACGCGCGGGGGGGAGGGGGAGTGTGAAACGATTCGAGATTCGAAATTTGAGACGGAAGTCTGCAGATATCTGACTGAACGACAGTAGACAGACGATCTCCGATGTCTGCAATTGTCTTCTGTTGCTCAGTCAGGGATCGCTCGGTTTCAAATCTCCAGTATCCAGTCGCCCCATCTCTTCCGCTCCGCCCCCTGTTGACCCGGCCCTCTCCAGGCTCGCTTGACATGCTTCTCCCCGCGCGTTAACCACATCATCGGGGCTCCAGCCCCCTTTTCGATCCTGCCCTGTCGTCCGGCCCACATGTCCATGCCCCCCGAACGGCCTGAATCGAGTCGCGCTCCCCTCGCCTTCAGTTTCGTCGAGGTGATCTTGGGCATGGTCATCCTCTCGCTGCTCGTCGGCATCACGATCAGCTTCTACGAGGAGGACGCCACGCGCGCCCGCGAGGACTCGGCCCGCGCCAGGCTCGCAACGTTCGCCGATTCCATCAAGCGCTGGGAGCTGGAACACCGGCGCACCTATCCCTACGACAGCCTGGGCCCGCTGGTCGGGAAGTACATCGACAACGTCGGGACGGACCCCTGGGGCGGCGCCTTCTCGGTCGACACCTCCCGAGGATACGTTTACTCCTGGGGGCCAAACGGGCAGGACGACAAGGGCAACGGCGACGACGTTCGATATCCGTTCCGCACGCCCACGGTCGACACCCTCGCGGGCGCGTTCTCCGGGGGCAAGGAGGTCGACAATCCGGAGACCCAGCGCGACAAGGTCTACACGCCGCCGTCACCGCCCACGCAGCTCACCTTCGACCTGGGCCGCCAGCAGATCCGGTGGCAGGCTCCTCGGACCTTCGAGGACGGAACGCCGCTCGATCCAGGCAGCCAGCTGGCCGGGTACAAGGTCTATGTCCGCGACCCGTCCGGAAAAGATGTTTTGGCTCCGAGTGGGACGATCGCCTCGGCGTCGACGACTTCTTTTCAGGTCGACATGACCAACGCCGGCAGCACGCTCTACGTCGTGAAGGCCTTTTACTCCGACATCAAGTCGGCCGCGATCGAGAGCAAGCCGTCGAACCAGGCGGGCTCGTTCAAGCCGAAGACCGTGGCGCCCGTCATCACGCGCTTCGAGCCGACGACCTACGAGCCCCCGCTGGGCAACAAGAACCCTCGGCTGAAGTTCCACTTCGAGGTCTTCGACGCGGACAGCAACTTGACGCAGGTGATCCTGGACGTGCCCGGGGTCCCCGGCACACCCTTCACGGCTTGGCCGCCACAGGGCAAGACGGCCTCCCAGATGCCCAACAGGTTCCAGGTCACCAACGCCGGCTACGAGCCCGCGGGCGGCTTCACGCTCTCGACGACGGGCCCGATCTCCGACGTCACGTTGAAGGCCATCGACGAGAAGACCCCCACGCCGACCACGCTGAAACTCGCGCTTCCTATCGTGGTCACCAATCATGCTCCGACCATCACCAGCTTCCGGGCCGACCGCACGGCCATCATCCGCGGCAGCAGCCCCGAGACGGGCTATCGGACCTCCGTGCTGGTGACGGTGGAAGCAAAGGATGCCGAGGACAATCTGAGTCTTTTGACTCTCACCAGAGACGGCGGCCCCGAGCCTACCGCGTCGAGCACCGGCGGCACGGTTTCGAGGACCTTCACGGTGTACACCAGCGGGGCCGACGTCTCCTTCACGGCAAAAGCCCAGGACACGGCAGGCGCCTCCGACGTGAAGAAGCTGCAGATCCTCATTGCCGCCGACGAGACTCCGCCCGAGACGGCGGTCGTCAGCCTCAATCCCAGCAATCCCTACCTGACCGCCCATCCCGTGCGCTGCGAGACCAACGACAGCAAGGCGCAGGGCGTCAACAATTGGTACGTCACCGACCCGCGAAACGTCACCGTGACCTGGACCTCCTTCGAGGCCGAAACGCCGCCCGTCCACTACAAGGTCGCGATCTCCACCTCCCCCCCTCCCCTGCCTCCGTCGGCGCTCGGATCGCCCACCACTTCGTGGACGACGCGATCCGTGCCGGACGCCCTCACGACCGGCAAGGACGGTTGGGTCACACCTCGGAACGACACTGCGGAGACCTACGTGGTCAGCGTCGACAAGGGCGAGATGACCACGACACTGCAGGAGGGAAAGCGCTACTACCTCGCCGTTCAGGCGGCCAACAGCGCCAACCCGCCGATCGTGAACAAGACGGCTTCCCAGCCAAGAAACCCCGGCAGCAACTGCTTGCAGAACGCCTTCGCCCTCGACGCGACCCCGCCGGACGTGGGGCCGGTGATCGTCGAAGCTCCCTTGCTCTGCGCCAACGTGAACCACGTCATCAGCGGCCTCGATGGCTTCTCCGCGCGCTGGCCCTACGCCACGGACACCACCAACGGTTCGGGTCTGAGTTCCTACTCCTACGTGCTGAAGTCGCAGTCTCCCATCGCCGGCTCGGGATCGCAGACCCTGGCCGAAGTCCAAGACTTCCGCGCCTCCGAAATCAACAACCTCTCGATCGGAGGCAAGAAGACCGCCGTCATCTGCGGAAACCTGATCAAGGACATCTCGGCGCAGCACGGCAATACGCTGACGCTCTCCGTGAAGGCCAAGGACGTCGCGGGGAACATCTCCACCCGCGCCAGCACCGTGACCGTCCAGGTCGACAGCACGCCCCCTTGCTTCATCAAGCGCCCCGTCATCACCAACGCCAACAATGGCGTCGTCACCGACCCGAACCACTTCGAGGGTCGCTGGGACAACACCTTCATCGACAACGAGGAGTCGACGATGCCGCTCTCCTTCGAGTGGGGCATCTCCACCACCCAGCCGATCCGCGCCATCCCCGACCGCTCCCCCGGCGGCTGGCAGCAGGCCGGCGCCAACATCCAGGGCAGCTTCGACCAGGCCAACCTTCTCGCCAACGGCGACACCGTCTATCTGGTGGTGAGGGCAACCAACTGCGCCAACAGCACCAGCATCGAGACCTACTCGGCGCCGGCCATCGTGCGAACGGGCTGCTTCAGTCGCCTGGCCGTCACGCCCTCGGTCGGCTTCCAACCCCTCACCGTCGACTTCCACCTGGAAATCGCCGGAGACGCCACCCAAGTCAAAGGACCTTTTGACTTCTCCATCGACTTCAGCGACAAGAACGGCGATCCGGAGACCTTTTCGATCAACGGCACCAACCAGACGAGCGTGACCGCCAGCCACACCTACTCGATCATCGGGAACCACCGGGCGTTCGGAGAAGTGACGGGCGCCGGAGGCTGCAAGGCCTTCGCCCTGGCCACCATCCAGGTGCTTCCCCAACCCTACATCTTGGTGCTTGGGAACTCCTCGCTTTCGGTCGTCGACCTGGCGGCCGCATCTCCCGTGCTGGCCAAGTTCGATCTGCCGTCGGCGGCGTTGAAGGCCTCCAGGCTCGATATCGTGGAGATCAGCGACACTCTCAAGTTCGCCCTCTTCACGGCCGCAGGAACCGGAGGCGCGCTGGGTGGAGTGTTCCGCTACGACCTCGACTCCGTGGGCCTGACGGCCGTCGCCACGGAGGCCGCCGGCGACCAGATCGACGACCTCTCCGTGAGCGCCGACGCCATCACCGTCTTGCTCTCCAACCGACTGGGTGGCACGCGTTCGCTGCGCCGCCTCCGCCTGGACCCGGGCTTCAACTACAAGTCCCGCGACAACCAGGACACTCCGTTTTCGATGGGTGTGGAGAAGCCCAACGATCCCGTGGGAGCTCCCTCCGGCATTGCCGTGCTCGCCGATGGCAAGACGGGGTTCTCCTTCGACAAGAACGGGGGCTTGTTCACCTCGGTGTTCGGTCTGGATCAGACGCCTCGCGTCAACGCGGCGCAGCCGGTGAGCATCACCACGCCGGGCTACTTCCACGTCTCCTCCGACGGGCAGTTGCTGGCGGTTCCCGACCGGGCCTCCTCGCGCCTGCTCGTCGCAGCGCCGACAGCAACGGCCAAAGATTCTCTGGGCAATCCGGCCTATGCGATGACGACCACCACCATCGTGACGCTGGGCGGCATCGTGGCCGGCGACGTGCAGATCTCTCCCGACAAGAAGAACGCCTACGCAGGCGAGGCGACGGCGGGACACGTGGTGCGAGTGGACCTGCAGACCTTGGCGGCCGCGCAAACCTCGGTGTTGGCAAACGGCCCCGTGGCGGGCCTGGACGTCAGCCGCGACAGTTCGCTGCTGGTGGTCGGCGATTCCTCGGGAAGCGGCGCAGTGAAGCTTCTCAAGGCGACGACGTTCGAGGTCCTCGGCACTGCTGGGCTCGTGGACGGCTGCCGTGACGTCGCCTTCTTCGAGAAGCCGAACTTCGGCAAGCCCGTCATCACTTCGCTGCTGCCGAAGACGGTCGTGCACGGCGGGACGGTCGACGCGCGGGGGTTCAACCTGGGGCCGGTCGACTCGAGCCTGCAGGTATCGCTCATCTCCGACAGCGCCAGCGTCCCGACGACGACGGTCCCCGTCGTGAGCCCGAGCGCTAGCACCAACGGCTTCAGCAGCGTGCGGTTCGTCGTTCCGGCCGGCTATGCGTCCGGCGGCACCACGGTCGTGATCGCCACCAAGCAGGGCAGCACGGTTCCGTCGTCGGCCGCAAAGCTGGGCGTGCAGTAGCGCTGCCGGCCGTGTCACTCTGCCGCCTGTGTTAGGATCTCGGCTTGCGCGGGCCTCCCCGCGACGTCCCTGGCTCGCCTCATGCCGTTCAAGAAACGCCGCAAGAAACAGACAGCGCTTCCCGAGCCGGTGGAGCAACGGCCGATTTTCCAGGACCCGCAGAACTTCTCTCTCGTCGTGGAGAAGTACCAGAGCCTCGTCTTTCGGTACGTCTACAACATGGTCCACGACTACCACCATGCGGAGGATCTGACGCAGGAGGTCTTCTCGAAGGTCTACCGTTCGCTGACCTCGTACAACCCCAAGTACCCGTTCAGCGCCTGGCTCTTGCGGATTGCGCACAACCACGCCGTCGACTACACGCGGCAGCGTCGATTGCAGACGATCTCGTTCGATGCCGTGGCGAACAAGGACGGCGTAGCCGAGGGACACATCGCCTTCCAGGCGCCTGCCTCGGTGAATCCGGATGAGGCTTCTCAGAAGAGGTTCATCCAGGAGGCGGTCTATCGTCTGCCGGTGGATCACCGTTCCGTGATCGTGCTGCGCTACCTGGACGGAGTGAAGCTCGAGGAGATCGCCTACATTCTCGGAATCCCGATGGGGACTGTGAAATCGCGCATCAACAGAGCGCGGCAAGTGCTGCAGCAGGCGCTGGCGCGCGCGTATCCGGAGCGCCGGCGGCGTTGAGCGCCACCTTCAATCCCGGCAGTGGGCTGGAACCGCCAAAAAAACGGAACGTTGCTCCAGCGAGATACGTATTCCATGGTCGGAGCAGACCAGAAACGGCCCGTCGGGTCCGATTGGGGAGGCGGCGGCGAGGCTGAGTTTCATTCGATTTTGCCGGTCGTGGCCGGCGAGGTGTTCTCATGTCCTGCACCGCTGTTCAGAACCTGATCTCGCAGTACATCGATGGCCGCCTGAGCGGCGCCGAGGCCGACGTGGTTCGGGAGCACGTGCAGGAGTGCGACGATTGCGCGCAGGATTTCAAGGACTCCCAGTTCCTGTCGCGTTTGCTGAAGGAGAACCTGGAGTTCCCCGAGCCCCCCAAAGACTTACCGCGCTCGGTCATCCGAACGGTGGAGCGGACCAAGCCCGAGAAGTAGGCGAGGCTGGCGGGGGACAGGGAACCACGAGACGCCGTGAGGCGGCGATGCCGGCGGCTTTGACGAACCCGTGGTCCGCCGCGTATCCTTGGAAGGCCCCCGCCCGTAGCTCATCCGGATAGAGCAACGGATTTCTAATCCGTAGGTAGCTGGTTCGAGTCCAGCCGGGCGGGCCAACATAAAGCCAGGCGCAGAGCGGGATCGCGGGGTTCGGCGGAGAGGGTTCCGTTAGCGGGAAAGTCTCAGAAAAACTCCGTTTTCGTCCCGTTCTTACTAACCAGTTACTAACCGGAAACGTCGGGGAAGCCGCTGGTAGTCAGGGCGCTTCTCTTCCGGCGCCGGGGCGATCAGGTGGGGACAACCTCATGCCCGCTAACCGAACGGCAGAGTTTGGTCGGGTCTCCGAGTTCCCACCCCACCCTCAACGATCTGCACCGGCCACCAGGCGCACCTTTCTCGCCTGATCCTCGTCTCACTCGGGCGAGCGAGATCCCCGACCGCCGATCCGGCAAACTGGCCGCTCGCACGACAGATGCTCCTCGTGGACGCGAGCGAAAGCCGCTTCGAGCTGACGCTCTTGGGATACCAGTTTCCGGACAAGGGTAAACTCCAGGATGGGTACGACAAGAACTGGCTGATCGTCAGGATCGATGCCAAGAACCCAGACGGGTCGTGGTCAGCCGTGGACTCGGCGCTGCTGACCTGGGACGTTGCAGCCATCGCCCGTTGGTTCCGTGCCCTGTCGATGAAACGTCCCGTGCGCCAGCTTGTGGATTTCACCGAGATCCACCTACGATTCGGCTGTCGGTCGCGAACCTCCGATCCGGTGAAGATGCGGATCGACGTGGCGTACAAGTTCTGTCCGCCGTGGGGCCGCTCCGTGATCGTGAGCGGCCCGTACTACGGCCTGGATCTTGATCTCTCGCGAAAGCAACTCGCGGTGGCGGCCAAAGAGCTGGAGATCCAGCTTCGCGAGTTCCCGCCTCGCGACATGGGCCGCCTAAGGCTCCATGACGCCATCTGGTGTCTCACCTCGCGACGGAACGAGTTACGACGGTGGAGACCACGGCGCCGTCGAGACTGACAGGAGCGATAGCCTGGTAGCCGTGCTCTGGCCTTACCTCGCTGGGAGCAACCTGTGGACCAGCGTTGGATGATCACCAGGATAGACTCCCGTTTCGGTTGCGGGGCCGTGAAGGCCAGTAGGGCCGTGGTATCTTTCAACCGGGAGGAGAATCATGAGCGAAAAAATCACTTGGAATCAGATCAGGCAGCGGTATCCAGACGAATGGGTCATTCTCGTAGACTTGGATGCTGACGAGGAGACTAACGAGGTGTTTGGCGGCGTGGTCTTGGGCCACGACCCCAGCGAAAAGAAATTAATCAAGGATACGAAGGACGCTGCCGCAGGCACGTCCGCAGCAATCCTCTTCACCGGGGAGATCGGCAAGGGGAGCTTTCTCTTTTGAAGAGTACCCGGTTCGATTCCGCCAAGGATCTCATTCTGCTCTGGACGCGGCTCTGGGGGCCTCTCGGTGATCGGCGCTGCGTGATGGCTCTCGATACGGGAGCCTCCGACACTCTGATCCGGCCCGACATTCTTGATGGTCTCGGCTACAACCCTCGCGACGCCGGAGGGGTCACGACCGTGACAACCGCGCTCGGTGTCGAACCCGGCTACTGGTTGCCAGTCAAGCGCCTCTGGGCTCTCGGTTTCGAGTTCAACGATTTCCGCGTGAACGCCCATGATCTTCCCGAAGACTGCGGCCTTGACGGACTTCTGGGCCTCAACTTCCTTCGCCAGTTCAACTACGAGGTGAGGTCGAAGGAGGGCGTGATCCGGCTGGAGCTGGCTTGAAGGTCGCTCAGGCCCACGCCGACCTGGCTAGTCAGCCCCGATGAGGGCCGTCCTGGACACCAACGTCGTGGTGTTGGTATCAACATGGCCCAACCCGCAGCCGAGTCCCCCACAGCACTGCGGCCAAGTGAACCTCTTGCACTCCTCGACAGGCGAGGACGCAATGGTAGGTAGCCGCTCCACGAAAAGGTCGTGGGCCCGCCAGAAGCTGGTGGCAGATGAGAGCTTTTTCCGGCCACTTTCTGCGACTCCGGCTCATCATCTGCGATCCCCCAAACACCTCACCAACACAGTTGTTCCGTGCCCACGGCCGCCCTTCGCCTCCGGATTTCTAATCCCTAGGCAGCTGGTTCGAGTCCAGCCGGGCGGGCCAACCGCGGGCCGATGCGTCGGCGAGCAGTTCGCGCATCGGCGCCAGATCGGATTGCATCTCGGGGGAGAGACCCCCGAAGACGGGCTCCTCCAGCAGCGGGCGCAAGACGGGAAGGTCGGCCGGATCGGCGTAGCGGGCCAGGCCGCGGGCCGCCCACTCGCGCACGCCGTCGTGAGGGTCGTGCATCAGGCCATAGAGCGCCGGCCGGGCTGCGGCGTGGCGATGGCGCGACACGAAGCGGCAGGCACCGGCCCGGCATTGGTGCCACGGGTCCTGGATCAGGGCCATCACGGCCGGCACCGTGGCGGGATCGTCGATCGCCTCCAGCACCGACAGCGCCGCCAGCCGGACCGCAGCGTCTTCGCTCCGGAGAGCGCGCTTGACGATGTTCACGAACCGGGCTCGCAGCGCGGGGGTGCGCAGCATGGCTAGAAAGTGCAAACGCCCGGACGACGACAGGCCGTCCCAGAGCTCCCTCATCGCCGCAGCATCCCCCACCTCCGCCTGTAAGAGGAGCCGGTACGGCGCGAGCTCGGTTCGCACTTCGGGTGTCAGCCGGTCGTAGCTCGAGTCCTCCAGCAAATCCCGCAGGACTGTCAGATCCTCCGGATTGCCGATCCAGGCCAGGCCTCGCCCCGCCCACTCGCGCACGGCCGGGTGCGGGTCCTGGGTCAGGAAGTGGAGCGCCGGCCGCACAGGCTCGTGGCGCTTCTTCGAAAGGAACCGGCAGGCGACGATCCGGCACTCGTACCAGGGATCGTGCACCAGCCCCATCATCGAGGGAATAGCGGCAGAGTCATCCAAATTCTCCAGGATCTCGGCCGCAACCAACCGGATCTCCGCCTGCTCGTCGCCCAAGGCGCGCGTCAGGAGATCCAGATTGGCGCTCTCTAACGAAGTCCTCTCGAGCATGCCCAGGAACATCGCGCGCTCCATCGGCGGCAAGCCTGACCAAGCCTGGCCCCGCTCGGCCGCGTCGCCCCGGCGCGCCAGCGGCTCCAGCGCGCCGATCCGCTTGAACGTGTCGATGCAGGCCCCGATGGGTTCGGCCATGAAGTCCGGCAGTTCGCCGGTGGTCGTCTCGAGCACGAAACGGTTGAGGTTGCGCCACACCATCGGGCTGCGCATCCGCGCCAGCGCGCCCGTCGCCTCCTGCGTCACCAGCAGGTCCGGGTCAGACAGCAGCGGCAGCAGCCGCGACTGGGCCGAGAGCACACCGGCCCGCCCGACGTACTCGGCCGCACGGCGGCGGACGAAGGCATCGTCGTGCTCCAGGCAGTCCATGGTCTCGGAAACGAAGCGCCAGTCGCCCGATTCGATCAGGCCACCGAGGGCCTGGAGCCGCACCTCGGCAGAGCCTTCCCGCAGGGCGCGCGAGAAGAACGCGAACGGCTCTCTCCCGCGGCCCCGAGTCCACTGCCCGACGGCCACCAGCCGCCAATACTCCAGGTCGGCCCCCTCCCCCTCGGGCCAGACCCCGTCCGACAGGCTCCCCAGCGTCTCCCGGGCGGCAACGACCCAGTGGGACTCCTCAACTCCCGGGACCGGTTCCGGCAGCAGCAGCGTGCCCCAGGCTCGGAGGCCGTCGTCCGGGTCCTGGAGTAAGCGGATGATTTCAGTCGGACTGCATGGGAGCTCGGCCTTCCATGAGATCTCGGCCGCCAGACGGCGCACGCTCCGATCGGTGCCGGCGAGCGCCTCTTGCAGGCCGCGGACTTGCGCGGGCGCCCGCTCGCGCCGCTTCTCCAGGAGCCAGCGCAGACACCGGCGGCGCACCCATCCGGCCGGGTGGCGCATCGCAACGACCAGAGCCTCCTGCCGACCCGCGTTCGCCGACCCGACGAACTCCTCGAAGGCGGCATAGAGCTTCCGATGCTCGGCCAGGGCACCGGCCAGGTCGGCTGTATGCCGGGAGTACTTGTCGGCGCTCAGCCGGTACTCGAGCAGGTCCATCGTGCGATCGTCGAGCCGCGTGGCGACGGCGATGGTGGCTGCATAGTCCACGTATCCGACAACCCGGGAGACCATTGGGGCCGCCAGCTCCCAGGCCCTGTTCGGGTCCAGACGCGCCAGGTTCATCAACGCCTGGCCCGACACCAGGAACGATTCGTCGGCCAGGGCGCGCTCCATCACGGGCGCCAGGGCGGGGTCCTTGGCGCGAGCCAGCCTGATGATGGCGTCCTCGCGGACCCAGGCCGTCGGACAGTCGAGCTTCTCGGCCAACTGCGAGATTCGCTCGGGCGTCAGCTCCTCCTCGTCTTCGACTCCGACCACGTGGATTCCGTAGCCCCGGAGCAACCGATGGAGCTCCCAGAAGCGCTCCTGGCGAGTCGCGAGATCGAGACCCGCCAGGTCCTTCCATTCGAGGCTGATGGTATCGGGGTTGTAGGAATCCAGCGTCGAGGGATCGATGCCGTAGTACTCCATCTGCTCGGAGAGCGGCGAGTTGGGGTAGATCAAGCACATTGCCAGGACCCCGACCTCCGCGATCGACTTGTGGTTTCGTCGCACGAAGTCGAGCGAGGCCTGGTGGTCCTCCGCTGTTTCGCCCGGAAAGCCCACGATCAGATTGATGACATTGGCTATCCCGAACTCGTTGCCATAGCGCAGGACGAGATCGGCATCCTCGGCCAGATACCCTTTGCGCATCTTGCGCAGGATCTTCTGCGAGCCCGATTCGATGCCGTAGACCAGCGCCGAAATGCCTCCGTCGCGCATCTTCCGGAACAGCTCGCGGTCCATCAGCCGATGGACCACCGCGTTTCCCCACCACTGGACCTCGAGACCGGATTCGGCGACCGCGTCGCAGAGCTGTCCCAGGAAAATGAGGTTGCCATTGAGGAGAAGATCGTTGCAGGAGAACTGACGGATGCCCCACCGTTCGAGGTGGCCGCGCATCTCCTGAACGATCGCAGGGACGCTGCGGTGCCGGTATCCGGGCCACAGAATGCGTTCGTAACACATGGCGCACTTGCGCACGCAGCCACGGCTGGTGAGGAACGGGAGCATCGGCTTGTCGTACAGGGCCAGGTCGCACTCCTCGAACGTGGGCG
>JACQFU010000140.1 GCA_016199905.1 Candidatus Wallbacteria bacterium | reverse complement strand
GGCCCGATTCCGCGAGCTCACGGCCGGACGCACGGCGCTCGTCATCACCCACCGCTTCACCACTGCGCTGCAGGCCGACGTGATCCACGTGATGCAGGGCGGGCGTGTGCTCGAGTCGGGCAGCCACGGGGAGCTCGTCGAGGCCGGCGGTCTCTATGCTCACTCCTGGCGAGAGCAGCTCCGAGGCGCTTCGGGGGGAACTGGCGGAGCTGCGCTGCAAGTGGCAGAATGTCCACGGAACGCCGCCCCATGACACTCGAACGCCATACGCGGGTCGTCCGCGCCGAAGAGATGATGTCGGCCCCGATCGACAACGAGATCGTCATCCTGAACCTGCCTCGCGACAACTACGTCGGGCTCGACGAGATCGCCCGCCGCATCTGGGAGCTCCTGGAGCAGCCTTTGCCGGTCGAGGAGCTCTGCGCGCGCCTGGCTGCCGAATACGAGGGGCCGACCGAGCAGATCGAGGCCGACGTGCTCGGCTTCCTCTCCGAGCTCGAAAAGGAAGGGTTGCTGCGTGTCGTTGCCGAGCCTGGCGCGTAGCTTGCTCCGGCGCTCCTGGGGGGACCGATGGGTGGCAGCCGAGGCCTTCGCGTGGCTCGGTCTGGCCCGGGTAGCGCTGGGCTTGCTCCCCTTCCGGGTCGTGGCGCGAGCGCTGGGCAAACCCCGCGTCGAGTCGCGTGGCGAGATCGGGCCAGGCCAAGCTGCCGCCGCCCGGCGGCTCGGGTGGGCGATCGAGGCTGCTTCCAGGCGCACGCCCTGGGAGAGCACCTGCCTGATCCAGGCGCTCGCGGCGCAGCGGATGCTGAGAACGCGGGGCATCGGCAGCACGCTCTATCTGGGAGTCCGCAAAGGCGAGGCGCCCGGCGCCGGTTCCCTGGCGGCGCACGCGTGGCTTCGGTGCGGCAGTCTGGTCCTGACGGGCGAGAGAGCCGCCGAGGGTTTCACGGTCGTCGGCCGGTTCGGGTTCGACCCGTCCTGAGCGCGCGATGCAGGATGCCGAGCTCCTCCAGGCGCTGATCGACCGCCTGCGCGTCCGGGGCGAACCGCCGGGCGCCGGCAGGCTGTCCGGCTCCGACTGGAAAGAGCTTCTGGAGCTTTCACGTCGCCATGGGGTCACGCCGCTCCTGTGGCTGCGCCTGCAGCCTCGCGGCGCCCTCGCGGACGTGCCGGTGGATGTCTCCGAGCGACTTCGCAAGGAGTACCTCGATACCGCCGCGCGCGGCCTCCTGCGTCAGCAAGCGCTTCGCGAGGTCGCCGAGGCGCTCGGGGCCGCCGAGATCCCTGTCATCGTACTGAAAGGGGCTTTCCTATCCGAGGTCGTGTACTCCAACCTCGCGGCCCGACCCATGGTCGATCTCGACATCCTGGTGCCGCGCGACAACCTCGCGAAGGCGATCGAAGTCCTGGCCACGGCCGGGTATCGGCCGCGCGATCCCTACAGCCTGGACGGCATCGAGAGGATCTCGAAACACATCCCGGCCCTGTTCGGTCCGCAAGGCCGCGTGGCCGTCGAGCTCCACTGGACCATCGCGAGCCCGCGGCGCGACGATCGCCTGAACCCCGGCGAGCTCTGGGCGCGCCGTATCGGCGTGACCCTGGGGGGGACTGCGGTCTCGGCCCTCGGCCCGGAGGACCTGCTGCTGCACGTCTGCTCCCACGTCGCCTACGACGACGAGTTCTCCCCGGGTTTGCGGCCGCTCTGCGACCTCGCCGAGATCGCGCGGCACTACGACGCTTCTCTGGACTGGGACGTCCTCGTCGAACGGGCGGAGCGCTGGCGGTGGGCGCCGGGGGTTTATCTGGCCCTGCGGCTCGCTCGCGATTGGCTCGGTGCCTTGGTGCCCGGGTCCGCGCTCGAAGCGCTCTGCCCGCGGGAACCCGTTCCGTCGCTGTTCGAGGCCGTGCGCGAGCGTCTGCTGGCCGGCACTCTGGGCGCAAATTCCATCCAGCTGAGCCGGGTCGTCCGGGTCCTGGGCGCCCCCGGCCTCCGAGCCAAACTGCGCGAGGCAGTCGATCGGGTCTGGCTCGATCCCGACCAGATGGCCTGGGTGCAGCAGACCTCGCCCGGACCTCGGCCGGGCTTGCTGTGGCATCTGAAGCGCACTTGCCAGGTGATCCGGGACTACGGCCCGGTTCTCTTCCGACTCGCGTCGGCCCCCCTGGCCACGGCCAAGCTCCTTCGCTCCCGGGTCGCCATCGCCGGCTGGCTGCTCCGGCAGTGAGGGGCGCTGACGGGAGATGCCGCCCTGCCCCTCCTCCGAAGCCCCCCCCCTCTAAGAGGATAGCGGCCGGATGCCGATGTCAGAAGCCATCCGGGCGGCCGAACCTGGCCGCGCCGGCGTCACGGCCCGCGAGCGGGGGTGGACGGTTGAGCAAATCGAACTACATGACGGCGCTTCTGGCGGTCCTCCTGTTCGTCCGGTCGCCGGCAGGTGCAACCGAGCCCTCGGCCACGGCCAAGGCGGCCCCGGTTTCCAGCATCGGAGGAGTGGCCTTCGAGGAAAGTGCCTCGGCTGCGCTGCGAGTCGAGGAGGAACTGCAGGATCGCTCCGAAGAAGAGGAGGGCCGGCCCCATCTGCTCTTCGGGTCCGACGCCTCGCCTCAGAGTCCGGTCCCGGAGTTTCTCAGTACCAGCGACGCTCTCGAGGTGTACGTCCTGGCAGAAAACTCGCGCAAGAGGGAGTACCGCATCGTGGTCGAGGAAACCGCCGGCGGAAAATCCTTCGAGGCGCCGACGACCTCGCTAGCAGCGTCTGTAGACGCGTGGCGTTCGACTTCCCGACAGAGCCTTCCGGACCTTGTGCTGCTCGCCCGAGTGGCTGGTCCGTTTCACCGAGGGTCGGTGCGCGTCACCGTCGAAGCTCCGCTGTCTCCGCCGGCCGTCCGGCAACCCAGACAGAGCGTCGTGATCCCGGTTCGCGCCCCCGCTCACTACTCCGTTCGACCGGCGTTGCTCGGTTCGGACCTACAGCCACGATCGTACGTGATTCGGGGCGGCATGCTCGACTCGCGCTATGCGAGCAATCCGCTCAACGGCGCCGTTGCCCTCACCTGGTTCCACTCCGCGGATGGCCTGCCCAAGAAGACGACGCCCCGGCGGTGGCTGGACCGATTCAACCCGATGCTCGGCATCCCGCTCGATAGGTTCGGCAAGCGCTGGTACTTCGGACTGTCGGTGATGGTCGCCCCCGGGCTGGACCTCGAGGCCGGGCTGCAGTTCGAACAGATCGACCGGCTGGCCGTCAACGCACCGTTGTTCTTCAATTCCGACGGCTCCATCGGCGTGCGGACGACGAATGGCTGGGACTCTGCGCCGTTCATCGGCTTCGCCGTGGATGCGGAGCTGGCCGTCGACAAGCTGAAGTCGTTCTTTTCGGGCGACGACCGGCAGTAGCGGCGCGAGGCAACCGAGCAAGTGGCGCCGCTGCCGGCAGAAGACGTCGTCTAGACAAGCCCGGCCAGCAGCCGGTCGACGTCGGACTCGTCGTTGTAGAAGTGAGGCGAGGCACGCACCGCGCCGTCGCGATCGATCGCGATGACGCGCTGCGTCATGAGGTCTCTCACCAGCTCCACGGCGGGGCGCGATGGATGGCGGAAGAGCACGATGCCGGAACGCTCCGCGGCGCCGAGCGGCGTCAGCACCTGGCAGCCTCGTTCGCGGACGCCCGCTACGATCCTGTCGGCCAGGGCCAGCACGCGCGCCTCGATCGCGCCGATTCCCACGCGCTCGATCAGCTCGAGCGACGCCTCCAGCCCGACGATGGCCGCCACGTTCAGGTTGCCCTCCTCGAAGCGGCCCGCATCGGCCCGCAGCACGGGCTCGCGCCGCATCGAAAACGGGTCCTGCATCGAGAGCCATCCCCAGTTGGCGGGGGCAAGCTCCTCCAGCAGGCCGGCCGGGCAACGGAAGTAGCCGACGCCTACCGGGGTCAGCAACCACTTGTGGCAGCCGCCGGCCGCCATCGTGCGTGGCCCAAGCCGGGAGAGATCGAGCGCAAGCGCTCCCGCGCCCTGCACGGTGTCGATCACGAGCCACGCGCCCCTCTTCTCGCACAGTCCCGAGAGCGCCTCCAGGTCGCAACGGAAACCGTTGGAGAACTGCACCCAGCTCACGGCCACAGCGCGCGTGCGGTCGTCCATCGCCAGGGCGATCGCCTCGGGCGTCACTCGGCCCTCGCGGGCGCGCACCGTACGGACCTCGACTCCGCGCGTACGTTCCAGCTGGAGCCACGGAAAGACGTTGGCGGGGAACTCCAGATCGTTGATGACCACGTTGTCGCCCGGTTTCCACGGAATGGACGCGGCAGCTAACTGCAGGCCCTGGCTGGTGTTCTTGGTGAACGCCAGGTCCGCGGCCGGACACCCCAGAAGTCTCGAAAGCCGTTCCTTGCAGCGCCTGATTACCGCCATCCACCGGTTGAAGTCTAGGCAGCCCTCGCGGGACACCTCCTCCAGGTGGTTGCGAATGGCGTCTAGCACGGGCGACGGGATCGGCGCTACGGCGGCATTCATGAGATAGGCGAGTTGGCGCGTGGCAGGGAAGAGGGCGCGCGCGGCTTCGAGGCCCAAGGCTGCGCCGGTCTCGTCCATCAGGAAGTCCTGGCGCCCGATCCGTCGAGCGACTGGGGCTCGAGCCGGGCCACGCCGAGCCAGAAGAGCGCCGATCCGAGGACGAGAACGGAGTGGTCGAGGGCCGACAGGTGAACGATGCGGGCGGCGCGAATCACGCCCGCAGGGTAACAGTCCCCGCGTCCGGAGCGCCAGCCGTCAACTGCCTGAGGCGCGGCCCTTGCGCGGGATGGCGATGGCGAAGCGGCTGCCGTCGCCGCGGATGCTCTCCACCCAGATGCGGCCTCCGTGGGCGGTGACGTAGTCGCGGCAGATCGCCAGTCCCAGGCCGCTACCTCGGACCGTCCGGTCGACGTGCGAGGCGCGCCGGAAGCGTTCGAAGATCAGCCCCTGGTCATCCCGGGGAATGCCCGGACCGTGATCGACGACCTCGACCCGCACCTCGTCGGCGGCGGGTTCGACCCGGATCGCGAGCGTGTCGTCTTCGCTGGAGTACTTGATGGCGTTGCCCAGGAGGTTGTCGAGCACGCGGACGAGCTTGAGGCGGTCGGCCGTGACGCACGGATCGCCCGGGACGATCTCCGTTTCGATCTTTTGGCGCCGCTCGCTGGCCAGGGCCTCCAGGTCTCGGGCGCACTGAGTGGCGACCTCGGCCAGATCGACCTCCTCCAGCGCCAGTTGGATTTCGCCGGAGGTGAGGACGAAGTAGTCGAGCAACGTGTCGATCAAGCTCAGGACCTTGCGCAGGTTGCGGCGCATCATCTGCTCGAGCAGGGCTCGCTTCTGGGGCTCCATCTTCGGGTCGGACAGCTGAGAGAGCGCGAGCATGGCCGAGGCGAGCGGCGAGCGCATGTCGTGGGCGGCCATCGTCCTGAGCTGGGCGTTGACGTTCTGGAGCTCGTCGAGATGACCGACCGTGGTGTCAAAACTACTCAGTAGACCAGTCAGCTCTTCCGCATCCGACGAGTCCTGACCGTCGCCGGACACCCGCACCGTCAAGTCGCCGGCGGCCAGCCGCGAGAACCCCACGCGCAGCCGCTCCATCACGCCTCGCACGCGCAGCTCGCGCTCCACCGCCTGGCGGGCCATCCGCCGGCAGGCGGCTAGCAAGCGGTGGCGCTCGATGGCGTTGCGCACCAGCCGTCCGAGCACCCCGGAGTCGAGCAGACGCTTCTCCAGATAGTCCTGGGCGCCCTCCGTGAGCGCCGCGTGCGCCAGCTCCTTCTCGGCCTCACCCGAAAGGAGCACCACAGGCTCGTCGGGCGCCGCCGAGTGCAAGCGCCGGAATCCGTCCAACCCCTGGCTGTCGGGCAGCGAGAGGTCCAGCAGCACCACGTCGAACCGCTCCGACCGAACGCGCTCGAGCCCCTCGGCCAGGCTGGAAGCGACGCGAACGTCGAAGACTCGGTCGCCGGGCGACTCGCGTGCCTGAAGCCACTGCGCTACGAGCCCGGCATCCTGGACGCTCGGCTCGATCAGCAAGGCTCGGCTAGTACCCTGGTCCATGTCCCCCTCACTCGTTCTCGGCGACAACCGCCCGCATCCGCAGTATACGCTCCGGCTCGCCGGCTGCCCAGACGTCCGGACTCCAAAGCCGACGAGACCGTGACTTCGATTACCGCAGAGCCATCGCCGTCGCCAGCGCCAGCATCGCAAGCGTCAGAGCCGCCAGGATCGCTCCCAGACCGGCCGGTCCCAGCGGCAGTCCCAACCTCTGCTGCACGAACGCCACGAGCCGAAGGTAGGCGTGCCACCGGCGTCCCGGCGCGGGCGTTGGCGCGCCGGTTTCGGGCTTTGGCACATGCGTGCGGCAGGCACAAGCTGAGCAGCCCCCAGTGACGCGCCAACAGCGGGCGTGATGGATCCGACCGCACTCGGGACAGGGGAACGGCCACGGCTCGGCATGCTCGCCGCACTTCGCGCAGAGCGGCGTCGCCTCGGCGTCCATGACCAACGGCCGCGCTTTGCCCGAGGCCTCTACTTCAGCCCCAGGTGCGACTTGTCGCAAAAGGGCTCGTTCTTGGTCTGGCGGCAGCCGCACCACTTTACGACGCCCTTCTTCTCGATCTTGACCGTGAGAGGGCCCAGCGGCGTGCCCTTGTGGGAGCCGTCGCAGAAGGGCTGCTTCGCAGAGCTGCCGCAGCGACACCAGACGTATTCCCCGGGCTCCATTTCCAGCACGAAGGGAGTGATGAAGGGGCAGATCAGTCGGTCCACGCGAGAGGTCCTCCAGGTCGGGCGAGTGGTTGGCGAGAACCATCCTAGCGCATGGGGGACTTGGTGCCAGTCCTCCAAATTCAGTCGATGTTCAGGAATCGCAGGATGCCCGCCCAGTAGGGGTGCACCAGGCCGTACACCGCGCTCGCCAGCAAGAGCAGGCTCAAGTGGTGAAGGCCGAACGCCGCGAACGGCCGTACGACCATGGCGACGACGCGTGAGACCGCAATGAGGGGCAAGAAGGCGATGTGCTCAATCTGTCGGAACATGAGCGTGTCTCCTTTCGAGATCGGCCAACGCATCGCAATGGAAGGGCCAACTGCTGACCCGGGATCATCCGGGCAGGAACGGGCGCCTTCGCGAGGTGTCCTGTCCAGATCGGGCGCGGATGCGGCAGCACCGGGTGCGGGAACCGCGCGACGGGTGACACCGCGCGTGCGGAGATCGAGCACGGGAGGGGGAGATAGCAAAAGGAGGCTTCCCCGGCTTTCGGGGCGCCTCCTTCGATTGCTGGCGTCGAATGTCAGTTGATTGCGACGGTGGTCGTGGCCTCTTCCTGCCCGGTAATGCGCAGGACTTCGATGCGCGCGTCGCCTTCGGCTTCCTGGTCCGTCGGCAGCACCATGTAGATTTCGTAGCTTTCGTCGAACAGTTGAAGCTGGCGCATCAGCGCCTGTTGTCGGGTCTTCAAGAGAGGGCCTCCT
>JACQFU010000139.1 GCA_016199905.1 Candidatus Wallbacteria bacterium | reverse complement strand
GGCGCAGCTCGCCGAGATCCCGTGGGTCTTCGTGGGCGTGCTGAAGCAACGCGATCTGCTGAGCGTGCCACGGGAGCGGGTCTATCGCGAGTTCACCTCCTCGGGAACCAGCGGCAGGATGAGCCGCATCTATCTGGACCGCCCCTCCTTCGACCGGGTCATCCTTTCCGCTCGCAATATCCACGAGGCGCTCGGGATGGTCTCGCCCGAACAGGAGGTCAACTACGTCTGCTTCAGCTACGACCCGTCGAAGGCGAGCGATCTGGGCACCAGCTTTACCGACGACTTGCTCACCGGCTTCACCGCCCGCCGAGAGGTCTTCTTCACGTTTCGCTGGAGCGACGAGCAAGGCGCCTTCTTCTTCGACAAGGCGGGCACGATCGACCGGCTCGAGGACTTTCAGCGGCAGGGGCTGCCCGTGAGGCTCCTTGGTTTTCCGGCCTTCATCTACACGCTGCTGGAGGAGCTCGTGGCGAGCCGAGGCCGGGGCTTCGAACTGGGGCGCGACTCCTGGGTGATGACCGGCGGCGGGTGGAAGACTCTCGCCGACAAGGCGGTCTCCAAGCAGCGGTTCGTCGCCGACGTGGCCGTCTGGCTCCGACTGCCGCGGGAGAACATCCGCGACATGTTCGGGATGGTCGAGCACGGCATTCCCTACGTCGATTGCTCGCGTCAGAACCTGCACGTGCCGCTCTACGCGCGAATCATGGTGCGAGACCCGGAGACGATGGAGCTTTTGTCTCCTGGAGAGACGGGTCTGCTCCATTTTCAGACTCCCTATCTGACCAGCTACCCGGCCCACTCGTTGCTCACCACCGACCTGGGCACGATCGAACCGGGCTGTCCCTGCGGAGTCGCCGGACCCATCGTCACCATTGCCGGCCGTGGCGGCGTGAAGAAGCACAAGGGCTGCGCCATCACCGCGGCCGAGCTGTTCCTTCGGAGCTGACGCAATGCCCACACGCCACTTCCTGTTCGGGCGTTTCCACGAGACCGACGGCCCCCTCGACGCCGAGGGCGCCCGGTCTGCGCTGGCAGAAGCGACCTCCGCCAGGCGCCGCGCGGCGGCCACGGGGCTCGGCGAGATACTCGATGTCCTCGCCGCGACAGGGAAGTCCTGGAGCCACCCTGGCTATCCGCCTCGGCGCGAAGCGCTCGGCCGGTTGCCCGAGATCCTGTCGTTCTCGCAGCCGATGATCGAACGGACGCTCGAGCTGCTGCCCTTGTTGCTCGAGCGCGAGGCGCTGCTGGCCCGGATCCGCGCCGAGCTGGGGTCCGAGGAGCTGCTCGACGGCTGGGTGCGTCAGGAAGCGCTCGGGCTCTCGTACACCCTGCGGCCGCGCGGCGTTCTGCTTCACGTCTCGGCGGGGAACGTCTTCCTGGGCGCGGTCGACTCGCTGGTGATGGGCCTGGTCACCAAGAACGTCAACTTGATGAAGCTCTCGCGCGCCGACCCGTACTTTCCTCTGGCCTTCGTTCGGAGCCTGGCGGAGCACGACCCTCGCGGAGTCGTCACGGGCTCGATCGGCATCCTGTCCTGGAAGGGCGGCGATACGGCCGTCGAGGCCGTGCTGAAGCAGGGCGTGGACACGATCATGGTCTGGGGAGGCGAGGAGGCCGTTCGAAGTTACCGCTCGGGTCTGGGTCTGGGCACTCACCTGGTCGAGTACGGCCCGAAGCTCTCGGGGGCGATCCTGACCTGGCGCGGCCTGGCCGGAGCGGGCGCGCGGGCGGCTGCGCGGGGGCTGGCGCGCGACCTCGCGATGTGGGACCAGTCGGCCTGCTCCTCGCCGCAGACCGTCTACGTGCAGGACGGCGCCGGCCCCGGCAGCGGCGCAGCGCGCTTCCTGCCGCTCCTGCTGGAGGCGCTCCAACGCGTGTCGCGCCAGCTGCCGCCCGGCCGCATGACCGTCGACGAGAAGGTGGAGGTGCGCAAGAGTCGCGAACTGGCCCGGTTCGAAGAGGCGCAGGGCGAGTCGGCGCTCTACGAATCGCCGCGCGGCCTGGCATGGACGGTCATCCACGAGCGGCGTCCCGGGTTCGTGCTCTCGCCGCTCGGACGCACGCTCTTCGTCAAATCGGTCTCCGATCTCGAGGGAGCCATCGCCGATTTCGAGGCCGTCGGGCCGTACCTGCAATGCGTGGCGGTACAGGCGTCACCGGAGGAACTGGGGCCGTTGACTTTGCGGCTGGCCGGCGCGGGGGGCAGCCGCTTCTGCGCCCCCGGCTCGATGCCGGACGTGCTGGCGGGCTCGCCTCACGACGGCCGCCACCCGCTCGCCGAGCTGGTGCGAAAGGTGGGGCTGGAGCTCGATAGCCCCCGGATGGAAGTCCCGGGCCGGCTTGCCCGCCTTCTCGCTCACGCCTCGCGCCGTTCGCCGTTCCACGCGCGACGCTTGAAAGGCCTCGATCCGCGCGATCCGGACGCCCTCTCGCGCGTGCCGCTGATGACGAAGGACGACGTCTACGCCCACACGCCGCCCCTCGGCGGCGACCTGCTCGCGGGACCGGCTTGCGGCGCGGTCGTGTTCGCGTCCGGGGGCTCCACGGGGCAGCCGAAGTTCAGTTACTACACGAGCGCCGAGTTCGACCGCGTGGCTGCCGTGCTGGCGCGGCTGATGCGCGCCGCGGGCCTGGCGCCGGGCGATCGTGTCGCCAATCTCTTCGTCGCGGGCGGCCTCTGGTCCAGCTTCGTCGCCGTCCACCAGGCGCTCGCGAAGCTCGACTGCCTGAACCTGCCGATCGGCGGCCACATCGGGATGGACGCCATCTGCGAGCACCTATCTGCCTTGAGCGCCGACGTCCTCATTGGCCTGCCGTCGATGATCCTGGAGCTGGCGCACCATGTGCGCGCCCGACGCATACGGGGAATCCGCGCCCGCCTGGTCCTGTACGGCGGCGAGCACGTTTCCGGCGAGATGCGGGCTTATCTTGCGCGGGCGCTGGGCGTCGAGGCGGTCCGCTCTGCAGGCTACGCGTCCGTGGATGCGGGCACCATCGGTTTTCAATGCGAGCGCGCAGAAGGCTCCGTCCACCATCTGGTCGAGGGCCACCAGCTCTTGGAACTGCTGGACCCCGACACGGGGCGCCCGGTGCCGCTGGGCGAAGCGGGCGAGGTCGTGGTCACTAGCCTGGAGAGGCTGCTGATGCCGATGATCCGCTATCGCACGGGCGACCTGGCCCGCCGCGTGAGCGGCGTCTGCCGCTGCGGCGCTTCCGAGGAGCGGTTCGAGCTGCTGGGGCGCTGCGACGACCGGCTGCAGATCGGAGGAGCGCGGATCGTCGTTTCGGACGTGGCGCGAGCGCTCGGAACAGTGCCTGGTTTGACGCCGCTCTTTCAGCTCGAGGCCGCCACCGTGCGCGGTCGCGAGCGCTTGACGCTGCGCGTGGAGTCGGCGCCGGGCGCCCGGTACGGCCCGGCTCGAGACCGGGCCGTGCGTGCGGCTCTGATGGCTGCCAGCGAGGACTTGCGGCTGTCGGTCGAGAAGGGCTGGCTGAAGGAGCCCGACGTCCAGGTCGTGCCCTCCGGCGGCATCCCTCGCGTGACCAGGACTCAAAAGGTCCGGACGGTCGTGGATAAGCGCCGCCGCTGAGACGCGTCAGACCTCCCGGAACCCGGGCAGCACAAGCAGGTAGAGCGCGCCGGCACAGATGCCGGCGCCGGAGACGATGGCCAGCGCCGGCACGCTCACCAGGCCGGAGAGGTAGCCGGTCACCGCGTAGGCGGCCGGCTGCATCGCGGTCGTCACGGCCGTCACTATGCCCATCACGCGGCCGAGCCGCTCGTTGGGGATCGTCTCCTGAAAGAAGACCAGGATATGGATGTTGGCCACGCCGATGAAGAGCCCCATGGCGAAGAGCACCGGAAGGCCGGCTGTCGCGTTGGACGCCAGCCCCAGGGCGACGAAGGCCGCGCCGCTGGCGGCGATCGAACCGGCGATGGGCCAAGCCTTGCGCCGCCGCTTTGCCTGGCTGGCCAGCGCGAGTCCCGCGGCCAGCATCCCGACGGACAGGCTTGTTTCCAGCCAACCGAGGGTTCGGGCCCCGCCGCCGAAGACCTTGGCTGCATAGAACGGCAGGTAGATCGCAACCGGGGCCGCGAAGAAGTTCAACGCCCCGAAGACTGAGATCATCCCGAGGAGTAATCGGGTCTCGAGGACGAAGCGGAGACCCTCCGCGAGCTGGGCCAGCACGCCCGCCGACCCGCCGTCTCTGCGCACCGGGAAACGCACGAAGAGGACCGAGAACCCAGACGCCAGGAACGACAGCCCGTTCAACGCGAAGGCCGGGCCGCAGCCGCACGCCGCGACGAGCAGTCCGCCCAGCGCGGGCCCCACGATGCCCGCCGCCGCCGTGACGGTGTCTTGCAGCGAACAGGCCTGCATCACCTGCGACTCGTCGACCAGCGACGGCACGGCCGCGAGAAGCGCGGGGTTGAACAGCGCCGACAGGGCCGAGAGCGCGGCCGAGGCGGCCACGAGCGTCCCGAGTTGCAGCTGCCCTGCAGCGGCCAGCGCCGCCAGCCCGAGCACGATCGCCCCGCGTGCCAGGTCCGTCGCGGCCAGGATTCGTCGCCGGTCCCAGCGGTCAGCGAGCGTTCCCCCAAGCGGCGCCAGCAGGACCAGCGGCGCCGTCGACGCCAGCAGCACGTTCCCGACCGTGACCGTCGAGCCTGTCTTCTCGAGCACCCACCACGTCAGCGCCAGCGCGTGCACGCGGTCCCCAACCTGGCTGGCCGCCTGCCCAAGCCAGAGGAGCATGAAGTCCCGGTTGCTGAAGACGGACCGGCCGCCGCTCGGCTCCACGCCGCGGAGTGTATCAGCCTCCGCTCCAAGGCATCTCGTTGGATCTATACTCGCCCTCGATGTTGCGGGGTCGGTTTCACTTCAAGCTCCCACTCGATGGGGAATCGTCGTGTGTGTTGCGCCAGGCCCGCGTCAAGGACTGCGACGCGATCCGGGCGCTCTACGACGACATCTACGGCGGCGCCTATCCGCTCGAGCTCATCCGCAATCCGGATGTGACGAGGGCGACGATCGCGGACGCCAACCACCTCTGGATGTTGCTCGAGGCCGACGCGCGAGCCGTCGGCAGCGTGCTCTTTGCCTTCGACCCCGCCGACTTCATCGGCAAGGTCTACGGCGCGGTCGTGCGACCCGAGTTGCGCGGTCACGACTTGATGCAGCTCGCCATCGGCGCCTGCATGAAGAGGCTGTTTGCGGAGAGCAAGCCGCTCGATATCCTCTACGCGACGACGCGCACCGTGACGCCGGCCCCTGCCAGGCTCGTGACGAAGCTCGGGTTCCAGAACGCCGGCGTCTTCCCAAATTGCCACAAGGTGAAGACCTCCGAGACGCATGGCCTCGACGTGTACGTGAGGTCGCGCGCTCTCGAGAATCGACTGCCGCATCCGAAGCTGGTCGCGGAGGTCGCGGGCCTCTACGAGATCGCGCGCGAGACGTTCGGCCTGGCCGACGAACCCACGATCGAAGACGTCGGGCCGCCGAATCCCGGCTCCGCGTCGCTGCGCTTCAAGGTGCTGGACGACCCGGCGCTGGTCGCGCGACTCTACGCGGAGCGACTGGCGGACCGCCAGCTCCGGTACTGCTTCTTTCCCTTCCACGAGCCTCACGTCCTGTGCCAGTCGGCCGACCTGGCTCACGAGGTGTTCCTCCACAAGAACGCCGCCGACGGCTATGCGGCCATCCTCGGCATCAAGAGCGATCGCGCGGATTTCTCGGGCCTGCTGGACGATGTTTGCGAGGCCTCCGGACGGCTGGGGCTGCGCTACATCGAAGTGCTCGTCAGCGCCTTCGATCCTCTGAAGCAGCGTGAGGCCCTCCACGCGCGCTTCCTTCCGTGCGCCTATTTCCCTGCCATGAAGGTCACGCCGGGCGGACAGCGGATGGATTATCTGGTCTTCTCGCGCTCCTTCGAGCGCCTCGACTTCACGGGTATCGAGTTGGAGGGGACCGGCCGCCGCTACCTGCAGGCGTTCATGAAGTGCTGGTATGCGATGTTGCTTGCGCAAGCTCCAGACTTCGAGGCGCAGGACAAGCTGTTCTGAGACCAAGGCCCTCGCGCGTCATGATCCCGGTTGCAGCGGCGCATCATGCTCCGCTGGCAAGGCGCTTGCTTCCTGGACCGCCGCCTTCCGTTTGCATTAAGTAGTATCCCGGCCATCCTCATCCTGCTCATCAACATCCTGCTCCTGTCGATCTTCGTCACGTACCTGACGAACCTCATTGCCCGGAGTGTTCAGGCCCTGTTGGTCGTCGTCATCTGGGCGTTTTTCATCATTCTCGGGAGAAATTACCCACAAGTCCGGACGAACGGTTGGAACTGGATCATCATCGGTCTCAACCTGATCGCCTTCGGCCTGATCATCAGCATCTGCGACCACGTCTTCATCCTGCGGGGCTCCGAGGCGCTGCACGCCAACGAACGCTACCGGCTGTTTCTCGAACAGGTCGTGGGCTGCAGCCTGGGCTTCGCGCTGCTGGCGTACGGATTCTTCAAATGGGTGCCGTCGTTCCTGGAATCCAAGATGGTGATGACCAACTACCTGCACAAGCTGATGGAGACCGTGAAGCTCCAGAAGGAGGAGTTGATCCGCGCCGAGGAGAAATCCAAGCAGGCCGAAGAGATTCACCGGCTCCAGGAGTTCAACGAAAAAGTCCTCTCGACCATTCCGTCGTCGCTGCTGGTGTTGTCGCGGGAGCTGGTCGGATTGTCGGTCAACTGGGAGTGGGTCCGCACGTTCGCCATCGCCGAGGAGAAGGTGCGCGGCCGGACGCTGAAAGATCTCATCCCCTCCGAGCAGCTAGTCGACGCGGTCCGGGAAGCCGCCGTCAAATGCAGCCTGGTGACGCTGGAGTTGCCGCTGAAGCGGGATAACGACGCGGACCGCTGGTTCGACGTGAAGATCTCGGGCGAACCCAAGGAGATGCTGCTCTGTGTCTTCGACGACATCACGGAGCGTCGGCGCACGGCGATGATGGAGAAGCAGCTCCAGGGCCAGCTGTTGCAATCGGAGAAGCTCTCGGCGCTGGGCGAGTTGGTGAGCGGCGTCGCGCACGAATTTAACAACCCGCTCGCGATCATCTCGGGCTATTCCGAGCTTCTGATGGAAGAAGACGAGTTGAGTTCGCAAACCAAAGAGCTGATGCAGGAGATCGGCAAGAGCAGCTTCCGCTGCAAGAAAATCGTGGAGAACCTGCTCGCCTTCGCCCGGCAGCACAAGCCCGAGCGTGAGTTGGTCGACATCAACCAGATCGTCAAGGACGCGCTGGCGCTGCGCGCGCACCAGTTCCGCGTAGACAATATCAAGGGCGTCGAAGAGCTGGGCAGGCTCCCGCCCACAGTCGCCGATCCGCATCAGCTGCAGCAGGTTTTCTTCAACATCATCAACAACGGCTATCAGGCCGTGAAGGGTTTCCGCCGCGAGGGCGGAGAGTTGATCGTGCGGACGAAGGTCCACGACGGGATGATTCGCGTCGAGGTCTGTGACAACGGCCCCGGCATCCCGGCGGCGCTGGTGAAGCGCATCTTCGATCCGTTCTTCACCACCAAGAAGCTGGGCGAGGGCACGGGACTGGGGCTCTCGATCACCTACGGCATCATCAAGGAGCATCACGGCAAGATCAGCGTCGAGAGCGTCGAGGGGCAGGGTGCCACGTTCCATGTGGATCTGCCGATCAGCCTGGACAAGCCAATCTCCGAAAGCGTCAAGGAGGGTCCCGACATCCAGGCGTCGAAGTTCCAGGGAAAGAAGATCCTGGTCATCGACGACGAGACCAACATCGCGGAGGTCTGCAGGATGGGGCTGGAGAGGCTGGGATGTGCCGTGCAGATCACCTCCGACGGTCCCGACGCCATCGCGCGCATCGAAAGGGAGTCTTTCGATCTCATCATCAGCGACATCCGGATGCCCGGAATGGACGGGCCGGCGATCTACTCCGCCGTGCGCCAGCGGAACCCCGAGCTGGCGAGCCGGATCATCTTCATGACCGGCGACACGCTTTCGCCTCAAACCAAGTCGTTCCTCGACGCCGCCGGCAACATCTTCATCAACAAGCCGTTCGTGATGGAGGAGCTGAAGGCGGCCGTGGCCCGGCACATCGACGCAATCGCCGCCGGCACGATCGTGCGTCAGACCGCCACGAACTAGCGTGGCATCGCGTTACCGCTCCGCTACGATGCGGGCCAGGCGCAAGAGCTTGGAGCTGATCTTCAACCCCAGCTTCTGGGCGCGCTCCGGGCAAACCTCGAAGCGCAGCGTATCCTCCTCCTGGTAGAAGTTGAGGATGCCGCCGGAGCGGATGAAGCGTTCCTCCTCGCCGACGGTCAGGACGGGCGCGCGTCGTAGCGCCGGCCGGCGATCTCCACCTGCCCGCCGGGACGCAGCGCGGTCGCGGCGACACCGCGCTTGCCGACGAGCGCCGCCTCGAGCACCCGCGCGAACCCCTCGTCGGACAAGACGCCGATCGTCAAAGGCGCGTCGGGATTTGGGAGAGTCTCTGCCGGCCACTCCACGAACTTGGCCACGTTGTAGAGATAGGCGGCCTTGATCTCGTCCTCGTGCGCAGAGAGCGGATCGGCCGCCGGGGCGCGCGCCGCAAGGACGGCTGCCAGCAGCACCGCCAGCAGCCACGCCACCCGGCAGCTATGTGCCGCGTACCTCAGAATTGCCAGGTCACCTTCCCGTACCAGCCTCGCTCGACCTGCGTCGCCTGCGTGTCGATGAGCGACGTCGGCGTAAATTCCGAGTGGCTGGCGTCGAGGAGATCGCGGCCGACGAGCGCCAGTTCGGTGTTCGGGCGCAGCTTCCAGGCCAGACGCAGGTCGAGTGTCAGATAGCTCGGGACGCCCAGGCCGGGCAGGGCGTCCACCCAGCGCAGATGGCCGTCGAGCTGCACGTCCTTCGACATGTCCCAGTAGGTCGACAGGAACAGCTGATGGTTGGGATTCTCGCGTTCGGGGGCGCGGGCCGTGGCGTCTCGGCTCGTGAGAGCGGGATCGATGGACAGTCGCAGGAAGGTGCATCCCGAGCGCAGGCGCAACCCCTCGGCCGCGTGCCAGTCGGTGGCCAGCTCCAGGCCCCAGGTGTCGGCGTCGGCGCCGTTGGAGGCCGCGAACGGCAAGATCAGGTGGACCGGCGCGGGGCTGGCTTCCAGGTAGGCCGGTCCGGCCGGTTCGAGCGTCCGCAGTTGGCGGTAGGTATTGTAGAACGCCGCGGCGTCGAGCGACAACCGGTCGCTGGCCTCGAAGCGCCATCCGACTTCACGAGCCAGAAGCTCTTCCGAGTCTATGGCTCGGTTGCCGACCAGCGTCGGGATCACGGTAAGCCGCCGCAGACCGGCGGGGTCGGTCGGATCTTTGGGGCCCGCGAACGGGCGCTGGGAGATTCGGCCGTCGTCCTCGATCCTTGCCGGAGTGCGCACGGCCCGGGAGACGGCGGCCCAGACGGTCTCCCGAGCGTCGGGCAACCACATCAATCGGAGGTTTGGCTGGACCTCGACGCCGGTGTAGCTGTTGTGCTCGACTTTGGAGCCCAGGGTGAGACGCAGCTTGTCGCCGGGGAAGCGGTACTCGTCCTGGACGAAGGCGCTGAAGATGCGGGTATCGCGACTCGTGGGCGACAGCGACACCAGGATGTCGGTCGATAGGATCTCGTCGGCCATCAGTCGGAAGCCGGCGCCCCAGATCAGCTCGTGGCGCGAGGGGTAGCGGCGCCGGTGCTGGAAGTCGGCGTCGATCATATCGAGGCCCTGCCGGTAAGTGGGTTTGTCGCGCTGGGTCCTGTCGTAGTAGAGCTGCGCGGCCATGTCCTCGTCGACGGAGTAGCGGCGCTCCAGCCGCATGGTGAGGTTCCCACCCTGGAGCGAGCGGTCGTCGCTGGTGGCGCGCACGAAGGGAGCCGTCGCAAAGACGGAGTTCACGAGCCCGAGCGCCTTGCCGTCGTAGAAATCGCCCTGAACCGTGAGTCGATCGCGCCGGTTGGGCTCGGTGTCCACCCGGAAGCCGGCCTGCGAGAAGATCCATCCGTCGGAAGCGCCGGCGCCCGCCAGATCGGCAGAGTTGTCCCGCCTGGAGCCCTTGCCGTAGACGCGGTACCAGCTGTCGTCGCCGGCCTGACCGCCATAGCGAAGCAGGCCCTGGAAGCGCTCCTCGCTGCCGCCGAGCGCCGTGGCCAGGCCGCCTTGAGTGTCGCGGGCGCGCTTAGTAATGACGTTGATTACTCCATTGACTGCATTGGCTCCATAGAGCGCGCCGCCCGGCCCGCGCACGATCTCCACCCGGTCGATGTCCTCCATCGGCACGTCCTGCACGTCCCAGTAAACGCCCGAGAAAAGCGGCGTGTAGACGCTGCGGCCATCCACCAGCACCAGCAACTTGTTGGCGAAGCGGCCGTTGAAGCCGCGAGCCGTGACGGCCCACTTGCTCGCGTCGATGCGGGCGACCTCCAGGCCCGGTACCAACCGCAGGAGGTCCGGCAAGTTGGTCGCGCCGGAACGGTGGATGTCCGCGGACGTGAGCACGTAGATCGCCGCCGGCGCCTCGCGCAGCCGCTGCTGCTTCTTGGATGCGCTGGTGATACGGACCTGCATCAGTTCCTCCAGCTCCAGGCTGGTCAGGTCCCGCGAGGGCCCGGCATTTCCGGGCGTGGGCCAAGCGAGCGGCCCCGCCAGGCAAATCAGGATCGCGAGACCCAGCCGCCCCCGGCTGCTCTCGCGGTAAGACCCGGCGCCCTGGGCTGCCGGGCTGCAATCCATCTTCATTTTCTTTTCCTCTCTCTGGATTGGTGTGAGTGTCGAATGGTCCCGGGGTACTCGATAGATTCAGGAGGTTGCGATGCGCGTCAGCGCCTCGTTGAGACGGCCGATTTCGCTTTCCAGCTGCGGGCAGAGCGCGCGGGCCTGCGCAAGCGACCCCTCGCGCGTGAGGGTCTCCAGCTTCAGCGCCGTCGAGTAGACCGAGTTGGCGCAAAAGAGCGAGATCGTTCCCTTCAGCCGATGCGCCGCGCGCGTCGCGATAGCTCCGTCGCCTTCGTCCAGCGCTTTCGTCAGCTCAGCCACCAGTCCGGGGCAGATGCGGACGTGCGCGCGCGCCATGTCCCGCAGCAGGTCCAAGTCGCCGTCCACGCGCGCCAGGATGGACGGCATATCCAGGACGAACACTTCCGGCGGTGCCGCTTCAGCGAACGGACGCTGCGCGATCTCGGTGCCGGCCTCCACTGCGGCGCATAGCTCGCGACTGCCGATGGGTTTGGCCAGGTAACCGTCCATCCCGGCCTCCAGGCACCGCTCGCGGTCTCCAGCCAGCGAGTGGGCCGTCATCGCCAGGATCTTCACGTGGCCGCCGCTCCGGCCTTCGCGGTCGCGTATGGCCCGGGTGGCCTCCAGGCCGTCCATTTCGGGCATCTGCACGTCCATCAGGACGACGTCGAACTTCTCCCGCCCGACCGCATCGAGCGCCGCCTTGCCGTCCAGCACCACGGTCATCCGATGGCCGCGTCGCGACAGCACGCGCACGGCGTACTCCTGGTTCACCTGGTTGTCCTCTGCCAGCAAGATGTTCAGCCCTCGTTCCAGGCGCTCGGGCAGCGCTCCGGCGCCGCCGGCGATCCGAGATGCCGAAGCCAGCGCCGCCAGCCTCTGGCCGCCTCTTCCGTCGAGCCACGCCGGCCCGTCGGCGGCTGCCGCTCCCGCGGCCCAGGCGCCGCCCCGCGAGGTCTTCCGGAAACGAGCCGTGAAGTGGAACGAGCTGCCGCGGCCCTCGGTGCTCTCGGCCCAGATGCGTCCTCCCATCAGCTCCACGAGCTGCGCCGAGATCGCGAGTCCCAGACCCGTTCCCCCGAAGCGGCGCGACGTCGAGTCGTCGACCTGCTCGAACGGGTTGAAGACCGTGGAGAGCTTTTGACTCGGTATGCCGATCCCGGTGTCGGTGACGCTGAAGAGGATCGTCGTGGTCTCGGCCGACTCGGCTTCGCGCTGCGCCGTGAGCCTTACCTCGCCCTCGAAGGTGAACTTCACGGCGTTGCCCACCAGGTTCACCAGCACTTGCCGGAGACGGCCGGGATCGCCCACTACCGTGCCCGGCACATCCTCGCTGAGGCGCGTCGTCAGCTTCAGCCGCTTCAGCTCGGCCGTCATCGCCAGCGTCCCTATGGCCGCGTCGACGCTCTCCCTCAGATTGAAAGGAATTGGCTCCAGCTCCAGCTTTCCGGCCTCGATCTTCGAAAAATCGAGCACGTCGCTGATGACGGTCAAGAGTGATGCGGCCGACTCCCGCAGGCGCGTCAAGTACTGTCGTTGGCCGCCGCCGAGCTCCGTGTCGAGCAGCAGCTCGGCCATGCCGAGGATGCCGTTCATCGGCGTCCGGATCTCGTGGCTGATGTTGGCCAGGAAACGCGACTTCGCATCGGCGGCCGCCTCCGCCCGGATCTTGGCGGCCTGCAGCTCGGCGTTGAGCTTCACCAACTCGGCGGTGCGTCCTGCGACCTCCTCTTCGAGGTGATCGCGGTGACGCTCCAGTTCGACGTCGCGCTGCTGGATCTGGGCCAGCATCTCGTTGAAGCCTTCGATCAGCATCCCCAGCTCGTCCCCGGAGGACTTCTCCACACGAATGGAGTAGTCGCGTTTCTCGGAGACGTGGCGAGCGGCGTTCGCCAGCTTGAGGATGGGCGTCGAGATGAGTTGCTGGAGCTTGCTGGAGAGCAGGAACGCCATCAGCGACGAGACGGCCAGCACCACGCCGACGATGCCGATGAACCCTCGCAGCCGATTGTCGGCCTCCTCGAGGTCGGCCAGGATGAAGATGGTGCCGACGCGTTGAGCGTCGAGCACGATGGGCTGCGACAGAACCAGCTCGTCGGACGTGAAGCGGTGACCGTCGGGCGGTGGCTTCGGCGGGAAGGGGTTGGCAGGGGCGCCGGCGCGACGGTAGCGCGCGAAGGGCCTGGCCGCAACGTCGTAGATGGCGGCCGCCTTCACGTGCTCTTCGGCGGCCAGAGCGCCGAGTGTCTCGGCGGCGGCCTTGGGATCGTTGAAGGTGAGGGCAGCCGTGCAGTTGGTGCCGCTCGTGCGCGCCAGAGTGATCAGCTTGCGGACCATCGTCACCCGGAAGGCCAAGATGTCGTAGGACAGGAAGATCCCGCAGGCCATCAGCAGCGCCACGCTGCTGGTGAGCATCGTGATGAAAAGGAGCTTCCTCTGGATGGAGACGTCGAGCAGCGCAGGCATCGCCGGCTTACCTCGCCCCTCGGGGCCGTCGCAGGTTGCGCGCCAGGCTCAGCAGCCTGGAGCTGAGCTTCAGCCCGCAAGGGATCGCGGCGTCCGGGTCGACATCGAACCGGATCCGGTTCTCCTCGATAGAGAAGTTGACGATTCCGCCGCGGTCGAGGAACGTGTCGCACTCTCCCACGGTCAACACGGCGCGAGTCGAAAGCTTCGCAAGCAGCTGGGGGAGTTGCTCCTCGCAGGAGCCGTCGAAGAACACGAGCTGGCAGCCGTCGGCGTCCGGCGTCAGCCGCTCCAGCTCGCGGACGCGAACGCGCCGGCCCCGCATCTCCTTGCCGTCCAGGCCGTCGTGCACGGCGCGCGCGAAGACTCGATTTCCGTAAATGCCGATCGCGAGCGAGCCGTCGGGCGAAAAGGCGCCCGGAGGCCAATCGACGAACTTGGCCAGATTGTAGAGAAATGCTGTTTTGAGCCTGAGCTCCAGCGGGACCTCGGCATCGGGCGGAGCCGGCGACGCGGCGTTCGAGCCGAGCGCCAGGAGGGCCAGGACCAGCAGGGCCCGGCCTCTGACAGCCAGGGCGAGGACTGCGGCGTCAGTTCGATGGCACATCGCAGATTGGGCTCAGAACTTCCACGTGGCCTTCAGTTGAACGTTGCGTTCGACTTGCAGGCGCTCGGCCAGGCTGGCTGCGGCGAACTCAGGATGCCGTTCGTCGAGCAGGTTTTGGCCGATCAGACTGAGCTCGAGACCCGATCTGGGACGCCAGCCGAGGCGCAGATCGAGGCTGACGTAGGAGGGGATGCCCAGGCCGGGTAGGTCGCCCACGTAGTAGGCCATCGCGTCCAGGTCGACGTCGCGCGAAACGTCGAGATAGCTGCGCAGCTGGAACTGGTGGCTCGGAGCGGTGCCGGCCCCGAGCGCCGGCGGCAGGTCCAGTTCCAGCCGCGTGTAGGAGCCGGCCAGCCGCCAGCCCTGCCGCACTGTCCACTCGCTGGAGAGTTCGACTCCTTTGGTGCTGCCCGCGGCGAAGTTGCCGGTCAGGTTCGGCACGACCAGATGGGTGCCCTCCCTGAATGGGGCGCCCAGCCGGGTGCCGATCAGGTCGTGGAAATCGTCGAAGAATACGGACGCCGACAGCGTGAGTCGCTCGTTGGGAAACGCTCGGTAACCCAGCTCGTATGCCGTCAGCAGCTCCGAACCGAGCGATGGGTTACCCGTGAGCCGCAGGAAGGCCGGCGGACTGCCCGGGAAGAGCGCGCCGGCCCGAATAGCGCCTGTGTTCCAGCGAACGTCCGACTCGGCCCGCGAGGGCGTGCGCGTTGCTCTCGAAACGGAACCCCAGAACATCTCGCTGGCGCTGGGGCTCCAGGCCAGGCGGGCGTCCGGCTCCCACTGGGTGCCCGAGTAGCTGTTGTTTTCGACTCGGGAGCCGAGCGTCAGGATCAGCCGCTCGCCGTCGAGTTTCACCTTGTCCTGCAAGAACGCGCTGTAGAGCGGATCGTCGCGGAACCGCGGGCGAAGGTTGAACGCCGGGCCGTCCAGGGTGGCGTCGGTTTGCATCCGGTACTCGAGGCCGGCCAGCAACTCGTGGGTGCCGTTTAGCGCGCGCCGCAGCTGGAGGTCGGCGTCGTAGGCGTCGCGACGTTCGGTGGTGATGTTTGCGCGCCTCACGGTGCGGTCGAAGTAGAGCTTCAGCGTGAAGTCCGATCTATCGGAGAGCTTTCGGTGCCAGCGCGTCTGCAAGTCCGTGCCGGTCATGTCGAAGGTGGAAAGCACGCCGGGAGCGCTTGGCGGAGTGAGCGTCGGGATGATGAGAACGGTGTCACCGCCGCCGCCGTAGAGGTCACCCTGGAACGTCCACGCATCTCGCGACGAGCGGTCCCAGTCGACGCGAAACCCGCCGCGCCGCGCCTGCCAGCCGTCGCGTCCCTCGGCGCCTGCGGCGGTGGCGGATGCGTCGCGGTCGAGATACTTGGCCCAGACTCGATAGTCCGCGTCCTCCCCCAAATTTCCGCCCCAACGGAGCGTATCCTGCGTTTTCAGTTCGGTGCCGGCGCCGGCGGTGAGGAGGCCGCCCTTGGTGTCGTGGGCGCTCTTGGTGATGATGTTGATGACGCCGCTGACGGCGTTGGCGCCCCAGAGAGCCGCGCCGGGTCCGCGGATGACCTCGATGCGTTCGATGTCTTCCAGCACCGTGTCCTGCGCGTCCCAGTACACTCCCGAGAAGAGCGGCGCGTAGACGCTGCGCCCGTCCATCAGCACGAGCAACTTGTTGGCGAAGCGACTGTTGGCCTGGCGAGCGGTGACGGCCCACTTGTTGGCGTCGATGCGCGCGACTTCCAGGCCGGGGACCATGCGCAGCAGGTCGGGGATCGAGCCGGCGCCGGAGCGGCGAATGTCCTCCTGGCGAATGACGTAGACGGCTGCCGGAGCTTTGGAGAGCCTCTCCGGCACCTTCGAGACGGAGGTGATCCGGACGTTGAGCAGATCCTCCATCGAGATCTGAGTGAGATCCTCCGGAAGAGTTGGGCCGGCGGCGAACAGGGCCACGGCTCCCGGGATTGCAAGCGTCATGGTTGCGGCGAGCAAGGCCACTCGGCCCGCTCGTATCCATACGTGGCGGCTCATGTTCGCGGACTCCTCGACTCCGGTTTCCGTCGCTGGCGCCCACGGCGGCAGAACTCAGCAGCCCCCCCGGGAAAAGGTGCGCATTTTAGGTGACTCGCGCGATCATGTCAAGCCAGGCGCCATCCGTGCGGCACGTTGTCGCGGTGGGTGTGCCGCAATTTCGCACTCTCCGTGTCATGGGAACGGACACGAGTTGGCTGCGGGCCGCGCTGGAAGCCGCGAGTCAGTCTGGCCACTGTCTTGCTTGGCGATCTCGCGCCATGGACATCCTTCTGATTGAGGACAATCCCGTCGAGCGGAAGCTGATCGCCGCCGTCATCTCGCGCGTCAAAGGAAAGCCGCTCAACCTGCAGTGCGCGGACACGCTGCAGAAGGGGCTGGACATCCTCCAGGCGCTTCGCGTGGACTGTGTGCTGCTCGATCTGAACCTGCCCGATTCGAGCGGAATCGAAACCTTCCGGCGGCTGCAAGCAGGCGTGCCCAGCGTGCCGATCGTGGTGTTGACGGTGATGCACGACGAGGAGCTGGCGCTCCAGGCGGTGGGGGAAGGCGCCCAGGACTACCTCTTCAAGGCCCAGGCGGAGGGAAGCCTGCTCGTCCGCGCGGTGCGCTATGCCGTCGAACGCCACCGGATGAGGGCCGAGCTGGAGAGCTACACGAGCCGTCTCGGTCGCCACATGCAATTGCTGACGCGCGGGTTCTCTCGCGTGGCTCGCGGAGACTTCGGCGTTCGCATCGCCGGCGACAGCGACGGCCACGACGAGCTGGCGGCGCTCGCCCACGGATTCGACGGCATGGCCGAACAGCTTCAGCGCCTCAGCCAGCAGAAGGCGCAGTTCTACTCGATGGTCACTCACGATCTGCGTTCGCCGATTCACACGATCCTGCTCGCATCCGGAGCGATGGAGCAGATGCGGGCCGACGACGCAGGGCGCGCGCCGATGGTCGGAGTCGTGCGCCGCAAGGCCGCGCAGCTGATGCAACTGGTCGACGAGCTCCAGGAAGTGATGTTCATCGAGGGCGGCCAGATGAAGCTGTTTCCGACGCGCACGGACCTGAATCAGTTGCTGGCCACGTGCGTGGAAGATCTGGCATCGCAGGCCGAATCGCGGGGACAGCGCTTACGGCTGGAGCCGGTGCAGGAGGACGCGACACTCACCTGCGACTCGCTCAAGATCTACTGCGTCGTCGAGAACTTGGTCGGCAACGCGATCCGCTACTCCGTGGCGGGGGACACCATCGTCGTGCGAGCGTCGGCCTGCCGCCCCGGGCTCCTGCAGATCGATGTGACCGACCACGGACCCGGCATCGGCGTCGAGGAGAAGGACCGACTGTTCGAACCTTTCTTCCGGGGCCGGGCAAGCGACGCCGGAGGGCGCGGGACCGGGCTGGGGCTCGGTATCTGCCATGCATTCGTGCGCGCCCACGGCGGCTCCATCTGGGTCGTCAGTGAGCCCGGACAGGGCGCCAGTTTCCGATTCGAGATCCCGCGGCAGCCTTAGGCTTCGCTACGGGACGACGGCCTTCATGCTTGCTCCCGCATCAGCAGGCCCACCGGCTGGCGCGGAGCGTACTCGACTGCCCGTGGGGGCAGGGGCTCGCCTGCCAAGCACAAGTCGCGAACCTGCGCCGCTCTCGCCGGGTTGATCAGAAAGGCGATGCGGTAGCGCCCTCCGCCCTGGAGTGTGCCGACGCAGTGATCGACGCCTCGAACGAACTGCAGCCAGCTCGTGTCGGCCTGGCTCTCCGCGGTCAGGCCGATGATCTTCTCGAGCACCACGCCGTGGAGGATGGCGGTGTCGAGTTTTTTCCAGGCCTCGGAACGACCCGTGGCGAAGGGCGGCAGCTCGGCTTTGGGCACCATCAACAGGCAGCGCCGCGGCTTGGCGATGAACGTGACGATCCGGACCTCACCGGGAGTTGCCTTGTCGAGCAGTCCCTGGATCGCGTCGGGCCCGTAAAGCGGATAGACGTCGAAACTGCCGCCGAGGGCCTCGAAGAAGTGGTTGAAATCGAATTCGTCGGCGACGTGGATGACGCGATGGACAGGCAACGCGCCGGGGCCGTCGCCGTCGATGGAGGCGAAGGTCATCATCCGGAAGTCGGCGGGCCCGCCGTCGCCCCGCGTGCTCTCCAGCGCACCCGCGTAGGTCTCGACTCCAGCCGCGAGGATCAGCCGCGCGGGCTCGAGCATTCGCACCGCCTCGGAGACGACGGTTGGGTCGGTGACGCTCCAGAGCTTGTGGACGGCGCCCGTGTCGTCGGTGGTTTCGACGAAGGGAGCACCGACGCAGGCTGCTGCCAGCAGATCGTCGACGTTCCCCGTCGCCCCGGAGTGGAGCATCAGCACGGGTTCGATGTCGGCTCCGGCGGCGCTTGCGGGGAGCGCAGGTGCGGGGGCGGGATCGGGCTCCTGGAGCTGAAAGACGGTTCCGGCGCCCGGCGGTTCGAGCTTGCCGAGAGCGACAAAGGCTCGGGCAGTCCGCTTGCGGACTCCCTGCGAGTACTCGTGCATGTATGGGAAAATTCCTGCCGTGGCGCTTTGCTCCAGGATCTGAGCTTTCAACCAGTCGGAGAACGTCGCGGAAGGGCCGCCGTCGGGCAGCAGCCGGATCACATTGAACGGATCGCGGTCGAGCGCGGCCTTGCGGGCCTCCGGATCGAGGCTGTCCCACGCCGGGGCGATCACCTTCGAGAGGTCCGGCACTTTCCGAGGATCGAACCGCACCGCCCGGAATGCCTTGACGATCGCCATCAGTGAATCCTCTACAGAAGCCTCGTGACCCGAGTCTCGGCATCGTAGCATGCGCCGCGGGCCCGCGCAAGCCGAACAGGATTTGAAAAAGCCGTACAGCTGGAGCGTGCTATTTCGCTATAATCGACCACGATGAGGCCCGGCTTTCCATGACTGTCAAGACCACGGCCCAGCAGCTGGCGTCCGACCTCTCCGGGGTGGCCGGTTTTCTGCGCGAAGAGTGGGAGGTTCTGTCGCACTACGAGCGCATCGAGTTGATCCGCCAGGCCGGAGCGCTGCCGGCGCCCGACAACTTGAAATTGCTCGCCGAGCTGTTCGAGAGGTTGGACAGCCCCGTCTTCCAGGCTCAGATCCTGAGCGCAGTGGTGATCTCCGGTACAGGGGCCGTGGTGCCCGGGTTCCTCGAAGCGGCGCTGCGCAACGGCAATAGCCGCATCCGCGCCAATGCCGTCGAGGCCCTGGCCGGCTTGCAGGGCGAGAGGCTGCGGGCCGCCGTGATTCCCCTATTGAACGACGAAGACAACCGCGTGCGCGCTAACGCCTGCGTCTATCTCTGGGTCTACGAGGACGTGCGACCGCAGGCAAAATCGACCCTCGAAACAATGGCGGTCAGCAACGATCCCTGGACGCGCGCGAGCGCGGTCTACGCGGCGGGCCAGCTCGCCGACGTCACGCTGGAGCCGATCCTGGTAGCTGCCCTGGACGACCAGTATGAACCGGCCGTGATCGCCGCCGTGCGAGCGCTGTTGATACGGGGGTATCCTCATCTGGTGAGGCGAGTCGCGGGTTTTCTCGCCGATGCGCGGCCCAGCACGGCGCTCTGGCACGCGTGCGCCGACGCCCTTGCCAAGCTCGACGGGAGGGGCCCCGATGTCGAGGACGGATTGCTCCACGCCCTGGCCAACACGGGCGACCGGGAGCTGCAATTGCCGGAGCACCGCGAGCGCCTTGGGGCGCTGGCGTCGGGCAAGCTCGCCCTCTACGCCGACCTTCTGGACCGGGCCGTGAAAGAGATTTCGCGGCGCCAAAAGCGCTGGTGGCGGCCATGAGACGCTCCTGCGTCTGGCGGCGCTGGATCGTTCGACTGGCCGCCGCGGCGTGCAACGTCGCGGTTGCCGGTGCTCAGACGGCCTCCGCGGGTCGCTCCAGCATCGAACTGGCCATCCTTGCCTGGCTCAGAGAGGCCGGCACGACCCAGCTCTACACGGTCTACGGCGTCGGAGCCGCGCTCGCGGTGCTGCTCGTGATGTTCTGGAGAAAGTCCTCGCAGCTGTCAGGGCTGGAGACCAGGCTCCAGGACGAGATGAAGGAGCTGCGGACCAGCATGGAGGCTCAGACCGCCGAGGTCGCATCCAAAGCCCAGGCCGCAACGGACAAGGCGCGCGGCAAGTCCGTGCAGCTCTCGACACTTTTCCTGAAGCTCAAGAACCTCGTCAGCTGCACCGACAAGGAAACGCTGATGAAGGAGCTGATGGCCATCCTTTCCAAGGGGTTCGGCGCCACGCGATGCGCCTTCTTCATGTACGACAAGGCCAAGAACGAGCTCTTCATCCTCAAGGCCAGCGGGCTGTCCCCTCAGCTCATCGCGCAGACCACGGTGGTCCCCGGCGATCCGACCATGATCGGCTGGGCCGCGGGCAACCTGAAGCTCTGCACCGCCGAGATGCTGTCGAGGGACAACACGCTCAAGGCGATGAAGAAAAACCGGCCGATCGACACCGTCATCTGCGCGCCCGTCATCGTCAAGGAGAAGCTGGTAGGCGTGATCCATATCGGCGAGCTACGAGACCTCGAGTGGACCGAAGTGGAGACCCAGCTATTCTGGACCTGTTGTCTGTTGACGGGCATCGGGCTCGACAAGGCGGACCTCATCGAGGCGACACGCGATGAGCTGGTGAGCGAAAAGCAGCTCTCCAGCAAGAGCCTCGAGGAGCGCAAGAAGATGCGCGGCTTGCTCGACAAGGTGGTCAGTCCGAAGGTGGCCACCCAACTGCTCTCCCAGCCGGAGAACCTGCATTTCGAGGGAGAGACGCGTGAGATGACGGTCTTCTTCAGCGATATCAAAGGCTTCACGACCTACTCGGAGAATCGCGATCCGAAAGACGTCGTGCACATCCTGAACGAGTATCTGACTGCGATGACGGAGGTCGTCTTCCAGTTCGGCGGAACGCTCGACAAGTTCGTCGGCGACGCCATCGTGGCCCATTGGGGAGCGCTGCCTCCGGACCCCGATCACGCGAAACTGGCTGTGCGTGCCGGCTACACGATGCGGCAAGTGCTGGGCAAGTTGCACGAAAAGTGGAGGGCCGAAGGCAAGCAGCCGCTGGAGATGGGCATGGGCATCCACACGGGCCCGATGGTGTTCGGCGGTATCGGCAGCCCGCAGAAGATGGACTTCACCGTGATCGGCGACAACGTCAACCTCTGCAGCCGAATCGAGGGTCTGACGCGCCGCTTCAACGACGACCTGATCATCAGCGAGGACACTTACCAGCAGTGCAAGGACATCACGAAGGTGAGGCCGCTCGGCAGTCTCCCCGTGAAGGGCAAGGCCAAGCCCGTGACCGTCTACGAGGTCATCGAAGTCGACATGAGCTTCTAGTGCTCGCGCCGCGACCTGACAGCTAGCCCCCGAGCTTCTTGCGGAAGGCGCCGAAGGCTTCGGCGATGCGAGACTTGAGGCCGTCCAGTTTGCCCGCGGCGGGCTCGCCTTTGCCCGAGGCGTTGCCGGCTCCCGGAGCGCCGCCGGCGGCCTGCGCGGCTGCCGCCTCGGCCAGGCGGGCGTCGAGCAGCTCGCGGGCCTGCCGAGCCTTCTCTTTGACGTCGGGGTCGAGATCGTCATCGAACATCTTGAGGAGCTCGGCGGTCTGGGGCGTGGCGATCTCGACGATGGCGTAGATGCAGCTCTTGCGGAACGTCGCATCGCCCGAGGCCATCGCCTTGAGCGCTTTGATGATATCGACGCGCCGGTAGTCCTTCAGCGCCACGATGGCGTTTGCGCGGCAGCGGTTGTCCGCGTCGTGGACCAGTCCGGCCAGCGCCTCGGAGCGCACCTTGCCTCTCAGGGCCTCGACGGCGTTGGCGCGGATGCGACCGTCGGCGTCGCTGAGGCATGACTTCAGCATCTCAGTGGCCAGCTTGCCGCCGAGCTTGCCGGCCGCCATGACGAGGCTGGCGCGGATGCGGGCGTCGGTCTCTTTCTCGAACCACTCGACGATTTCCGGCACTCGCGCGGTGTCCGTCTCGCGCACCCAGGCGTTGAGTTCCTCGGTCTTGCCGGCGTCGGCCGTGGTGTTGCCGAAAGTGGCTGCGCGGATGGCGGACGACGAGGGCGCCGGGGCGGCCGGTCCGCCGGCCTGCGGATTTTTCAGCTTGGCGAAGCGGCTCTGCTGGGCGGATGGGCGCGTGGCGGACGCAGTCGGCGGGAGGACGGGGGCCGCGTCCGCGGCCGCAACGGAAGGCGGCGCGCTAGCGGGCGGGCGCGGCGGAACCGGGGCCGCCTGCGGCTTCTCACCCAGGGCCTCCAGGGCAGAGGCTGCCGCCTGGCGCACTTGCGGATCGGGGTCCTGAAGAGACCGCTCGGCCATCGGTCGCAGGTGGGGCTGGCGTACTCGAACGATGGCGAGCACGGCGGCCAGGCGCTTCCACGGCTTCGTGGAGGCGACCATGTGCTCCAGCAGGCGGCCGAAGTTCGCCTTGCCAATGCGCGAACAAATGCGGAAAGCGCTCTTCTGGACTTCAGGCGCCGGGTCCGAGAGCGCGCGCACGGCATACGGGAACATGTCGACGTCGTCGATGATGCCGAGGGCGGTGACTGCGGCCCAGCGAACCTGGACCTCCGGATCGGCGATGAAGGGCGCCAGCACGCGGATGGCGTGGCGGCCGGCGAGCGCCGCCAGCAACAGGGCTGCTCGCTTGACCTCCGGGTCGGGTTCGTTCTCCAGCAGAGGCGGGATGAGCGGGATGGCGGCCATCTGTCGGGTCGCCAGGCAGAGCTCCAGGCACTTCTTGCGGACGGTGGGATCGGAGCTGCCGAGCAGAGCCTGCAGCACGGCCGGATCGCCGCCCACTCGCACGTCCGGCGGGCGGCGCTGGATCGTCTCTTGCAATTGGTGCGTGGTCTTCTTGGCCGTGAAGCGCAGCTGGATGCTCGGGTCGGCCGTGGAGATCCGGTCGAGGGCCAGGAAGGTCACAGGGTCTTCGATCTTCCCCAGCGCCGCGACTGCCTTGGCCCGAACGTCTTCCCGCAGGTCCTCCAGCTCCGAAAGACACTTGTCGAGGTCGGGGTGCACGGAGCCAGAGTACCGAAGGCAGCAGCCAGATGCCAGAAGATGGGAGGCCCTACTTTACCGGCGCGTCGATATCGATCGCAGCCGTGAGCTTCCCGGCCTCGATCGTCACGTGCTTGGCGTCCTGCCAGCGCTTGGCGCCGCCGTGATAAGTCGGCTCGATCTGGGCGACGGCGTTGAGGGAGCGCGGGTTGAGCCGGCCGTCGAAGGTGAGGCGGCTGTTCAAGGTCACGACGACGTAGTCGCCGGCCGGAAGTCCTGTGAAGACGTAGCGGCCCGCGGAGCGCGCCTGGCCTGCGGCCGACGAGTCGCCGCGCGCGACGATACCGGTACGGACGACGCCCGCGAGCGCTCCGTCGGAGGCCCTGCGGATGATGACGTCGACGTTGTCGATGGGCGTTCCGGCTGCCGTGACGGCGCCGGAAAGGTTGCCCTTGCTCGGGGCGAAATCGGGCGCGCCGGCCAAGTAGGCGGCGCCGGCCCAGTCGTCGTAGTGGGGACGCAGGCCGAGCTGGCGGTTCTCGAGGAAGCTGTTCATGAGCGCCCCTATGCGGTCGGAGTGATTCAGTCCGAAGCTGTGGCCGATCTCGTGGGTGACCGCGATCTCGTAGGCGTAGTCGCTCATCCCGGCGTTGTTGTTGACGGCGATCTGAGCCACGCGGTAGTAGCCGCGACCGTCCAAGTCGAAGCTCTGGGCGACGGCGTTCAAGGAGCGGGGGTTGAGCCGGCCTTCTGGCGGGCGTTGTCCTGGATCGCGTACTGGAGCGGAAAAGCCTCGGGAGCCCATCTGGGCACGACTCCGCCGGGGACGATGAAGCGCATCGGGCTGAAGGCCGAGAGCGGGCCGGGACAGGCGAGAGCGACCGCGAGCGCCGCGGCGGCGCCGAACCGGACCAGGGCGCGGAGGGGGCGGTCGTTGGGTCTCGCGTTCATGGAGGCTCCTGTCATTTGTCGCATCCAGTGGGTCTTTCGAATCGTAATGCAATCACAGAGCGTTCGCGTCGGCAGCCTTGCGGAGCACCAGCGTCCGGAGACTCTGCGTGCCAATCTTCAGCTTGCTCGAGGCCGTCGGGTCGAGCGCGAACTGGCGTTCCTCGACGACGAACCGCTCGGCCACCTGATCGCCGGCCCGCACCTTCACCCGGGTCTTCAGCAGCACCACGCCCCAGTTGGGCGCCGTGAACGAGAGCGGGCGAACCGTCACGTCGTCGATGGCCTGCACGGAGGGGTCCGTCGCGGCGGCCTGTCTGAGGGTCTGCGGCTTGACGGCGTTCTTCAGGGTGGCCGGGAAGCGCACCTCCACGGGGTTGCCGACGTCGTCCTTGCGCAGGGCGCCGGAGGCGTCCAGGCCGGCCAGAAAAGCCGCGTCGAAGCGCCCCTGGGCGTCGACCTTCCCGCGTCCGAACAGCTCATCCGGAGTCAACGACGCGATTGCCTCCTCGATTGCCGACCGGCCCAGCTGCTCCGCCAGCCGGCCCGCGTAGGCTCCGGCCGTGACGCGCCGAACGTCGGCGCTGCGCTGCGAGCCCGTCATCGCCATCACGCTCATCAGCACGAGGAAAAGAGACACCACGATCACGGCCATCCCGAACCCGCGGCGGTCCGTCTTGCTCTTCGTCGTCATCGTGCTCAGCTCCCCTGGTTGGTCCCGCTGGGGACCGTCGCGATGGCCGCCGGCTTGGCGGGCTCGAAGAAGAACCGGTGCATCGCCACCTTGCGCTCGCCGCGGCCCTGAGAGCCGAATACGATCCGCGCCGTGAGCCGGTGCAACCCCGGCTTGCCGCCGCCGTCTCGCTCGAACTCCACGCGTCGCCGCAGCGTCATCTTCTCGCCCATCTCGGCCAGCTTGGCCATCGCGGCCCCGTCCTGCGCGGCGGCCAGCACCGGGTCCTGCGCCAGCATCAGCTCGGCCTCCGCGTCGGTCAGGCCGAGGTCGCCGACGACTGCCAACCGGTCGGCTTTCTCGCCCGAGAACCGCTCCAGCAAGTCCAGCGCGGCGTTGCGGGCCAGGATGTCCTCCCGCGTCATCGACGTCTCGCGCAGGCCCGCCGTCGCCAGGTTCAACACCGGCAGCATCCCCAGCATCATGATGCCGACCGCGATTGCGATCTCCAGCAAGGAGAATCCCCGTCTTCCGGACTTCCGCTCGCTCGTCGACATCTTCCGCCTCCCGGTCCAGTCCGCTGCGCGTCGTAGTCGCGCTCGCTTCCCTGGAGGCAGGGCCGGGCGGAAAAGGTTAGCGGCTAGTTCGACGGCGCCAACAGCGTCACCAGACGCACGTTGCGGCTGAAGGGCTCCGCCTGGGCGAAGGCCGGGGTCCACTGCACCAGCACGGTCACGCGCTTGAGCTGCACTCCGCCCGCAGGCTGGTCCGGCGTCAACGGCACCAGTTCGATCATGAGCAACCGTTCGATGTTCGTGCCCGAGGCCACGGGCCCCACCAGGTCGAAGGTCTCCGCCACCGCAGCCGTCTTCGGCAGCGCGGGCGACTCGGGCAACATGAAGTTGCGCGCGTCCCAGGAACGGTCGCCCACCAGCTGCGGCTCTCGCGACACGGGGATACGCTCGAACGGCACTTGCCTCAGCGTGTCGAGCGTACGCGTGGCCAGCGCCGTCGCCGTCACCTCTTCCACCGAGGCGACGAATCCCTGCTTCGACGACATCATCGACCAGACGAACGGTGCCGCCACGGCCGCCAGGATTCCCACCGCCAGGAGGATCTCCACCAGCGTCAGTCCCCGGTTTCGCCATTCATTCATTGGACATGCTCCCCGCCGATACGACACGCTACCACACGCCGGATTCGACGCCGGGCATCAAAACTGCCGCTAACCTTTGGCTCGCCCGCGGGCCTCCTGGGGCGCGGTGACGCTGGAAGGTCCGGCAATCGCTACGGATAGGCAGGAGGCTCAAGATGACCAAGACGAACTTCTGGATGGCTCTGGGGCTGGCGGTCCTGACGGCGGGCTGTGCGTTCGCGGCGCCCCAGCTCAAGACCCCCGCCGACGTGCCCGGGTACGACCTCGTCGCCAGGCCCGTCGAGCAGTTCTACGCCAAGCTCGCCGCCGGCGACCTCAACGGCGCCCGCACCTCCGCCGCCGAATTCGAAGCCTTCGTCAAGGCACACCCCGAACTTCAAAAGGACCTGATGGCGGCTTACGACTCCGCCCGCGCCGACCACCCCGGACTGCCGTCCACCACCGACCTGGCCGCTCTCGCGGGCAACGCGGCGGATTCTTGCTATCGCGATATCTACAACCAAAACACTCCCGGCCAACCGCGCCAGCTCACCGGCACCGAGCAGAGCGGTCTCGATCGCCTGGCGGGCGAGTGGCTTCAGGGTCAGCAACAATCCGACCCCCAGGCGATGCGGCGCGCCGAGCTGACCGCGGCCAGCTACGTCAGTTACTTCCCGGAGGTCGAAAGCTCCGGCAACTCCTACGTGCGCCGGATGGCGCGGCTCAACGCGGCCAACCAGCGCGCCTTTCTGGGAGGAGTCCAGCAAGCTCGCGGTGGCATCTACGACATGCGCCAGACCATGCGCGAGGCGCTCAGCATCTGGGACAGCGGCGACACGACTGGCGCAGCCGCCCGCATCCAAAAGGGACTCGACGACTTCAAGGCCAGCGGCAAGACGGCCGGAGCGGGCGTCGACTGGGCCAACTTCGCTCTCAAGGTCCTCGCGGAGGACTGCTCCCAGCAGGCCGGCGGCGGCAGCGCAGGCGGCGATCCCAACAAGGGCACACCCGATTCCTCCACCTACGGCGGCGGCTTCACCTCCGCCCTCTCCTACGGGTACACGCTGAATCCCAACACCGTGCGCTATGGCTACGGGATTCAGGTCGGCAAGTCCTCCCAGGACAGGAGCACGATGCTCGCCGCTCGCAATGCGCCCGCCAAGCAGCAGGTCGAGTCGATCCAGGATTGCAACAAACGCAAACGCGAGGCCGTCGACCACGGCAGCCGCGTCGCCAGCCCTATCGTCCTCGACATCAACGGCGACGGCCGCCCCGGCCTTTACGACCGCAATGTCGGCCCCGACACCGAGTTCCTTCCTATCGGCTCCGTGCTCTTCGATATGGACGGCTGCGGCGCCCCCGAACGCTGCGAGTGGATGCTCCCCAACGAAGACGGCTTGCTCTGCGAGGACACGCATCACGACGGCAAGATCGCGAGCGGCCTGCAGCTCTTCGGCACGGCGGGCGGCTTCGCCGACGGCTACCAGAAGCTGGCGCTGCGCGACGCCAACAAGGACGGCGTGCTGACCGGCCGCGAACTGGACGGTCTGATGGTCTGGATCGACGACGGCGACGGCGTCAGCCAGCCCCGAGAGCTGCACACGGTCGCCGCCCTTGGCATCACCTCGATCTCGGTGACGGCCGATCGCCTGGCGTCGAGCTTCGTGCGCAACGGCAAGACCTTCCGAACCTGGGACTGGTACACGGAGACGGTGCCGACGGGGCGAATGGCGCGGAGGTAGGGGAGCAAGTCGTTGGAGGCGAGCTCGACGGAAGACTTGAGATTCGCAATTCGAGACCGATCTCCGGTTTCGAATCTTCGCATCGACCGCCGCCGCCCGTCTGCGTGACTGATGGTGCGGGCTTCGCCTTGGGCTCGCCGGCTGCGAGATGAGGCGAGGGCTTTCACCCATGCGCGAGGTATCGTCGCTGCGGGGCAACACCGAGGAGACGGCAATGATCCAGAGCAAGATTCCCGTGGCGGTCGTCACGGGCGGAAACCGCGGCATCGGATACGAGGTCTGCCGGCAACTGGCCAAGCTCGGACTGACGGTCGTGCTGACCGGCCGCAACGAAGAGCAGGCCAAGACGGCGTCGCAGGAACTGCAGAAAGAGAAGCTGATGGTCTGCCACTACCAGCTCGACGTCGCCGACCAGGCGAGCGTCGATCGGCTCGCCGTGTTCGTGGCAGAGCGGATGGGCCGGCTGGATGCGCTGGTGAACAACGCCGGCGTGTTCCTGGACCCGCACGAGGCAAGCTCCGGAGCGCTCGAGTCGTCGGCGCAGCGGCTTGCATCCACCTTCGATACCAATTGCATCGGGGCCTTCAGACTCACTCAGGCGCTGGCCCCTGCGATGATCCGCAACGGCGGAGGCCGGGTGGTCAACGTGTCCAGCGGGCTCGGGCAGCTCTCCGAGATGGCGGGCGGCTACCCCGCCTATCGCATCTCCAAGGCCGCCCTGAACGCGCTTACCCGCGTCCTGGCCGACGAACTGCGCGACCGCAAGGTGCTCGTGAACTCCGTCTGTCCGGGCTGGGTGAAGACCGACATGGGCGGCCCAGACGCCGAGCGCACCGTCGAGGCCGGCGCGGACGGCATCGTCTGGGCTGCCACGCTTCCGCCCAACGGTCCGACCGGTGGTTTCTTCCGCGATCGACAACCGATTGCGTGGTGAAGGAAGGTTTCCGCCGCCCTATCGCGCCGTCAATCCATCGAAGCCGGGTGCCTCTTTCGCCGTCGCCAGCGCACTCGCGAGAACTCGAGCGATCCCCGTAAAGACCCATCAGGAGCGGCATCAAGCGTCTCGAACAAGGGGCAGGTTCCCTTGCGGTCACCGGCGGCGGGCCCGCTCGGGAGCTGGACCGGGCGAACCGGAATCCGGTCCCTTACTGCCGGAGAGGGTCCGCCCGATATAATGGCTGCGTGACGGAACCCGCTCGAGCGCAGGGAAGTGCCGCACCGCTCCCGCAGGGAATCGACGACGACCAGCCGGCGCGACGCATCCAGGCGATCAGCGAGGCCGTGGCCGCCGGCGACGCCCGGGCCCTGGCGCCGCTGCTGGAGCGCCTTTCGCTGGAAAAGGATACGCAAGTAATGGCAGCGCTGCTGCTGGCCATCGGGCGGCTCGGCAGTCAGAAAGAGCTGCCTTTGCTGGCAAAGTTCATCCAGCATCCCGATCCGCGCGTACGAGCCAACGTGATCGAGGCGCTCTACTGCCTCGACACGCCGGTGTCGCTGCCCCTGATCGTGCCGTTCTTGGAGGACCCGGACAACCGGGTTCGGGCCAACGCCGCCCTGGCGCTCAAGCGCCTGGGGCTCGACACGGCGCTGGAGGTCGTGCGGAAGATGGTGGGTTCGCCGCACCTGTGGATGCGGGCCAGCGGCGTCTACGCGCTCGGACTTTTCGACGCGGAGGTCGCCCGGCCCATCCTGGAGGGCTGCCGGC
>JACQFU010000051.1 GCA_016199905.1 Candidatus Wallbacteria bacterium | reverse complement strand
CCCCAGGGTTGAGAGGAAAAATGCTTTTTCGTTTGACTGACCCAGCCGGCCATTCGCAGGTTCAACCTGTCGCGCAGCGATGCTAAGCACCGGACCCATGACGGCCACCGATCTCATACGCAACTTCGCGATCATCGCCCACATCGACCACGGCAAGAGCACGCTGGCCGATCGGGTGCTGGAGCTGACCGGAACGCTCACCGAGCGCGAGATGGGCGACCGCCAGCAGATCCTCGACAGCATCGACCTGGAGCGCGAGCGCGGCATCACCATCAAGGCCAAGGCCGTTCGCACGATTTTCAAGTCGGTCAACGGCGAGACCTACCAGTTCAATCTGATCGATACGCCGGGCCACGTCGACTTCACCTACGAGGTCTCGCGCAGCCTCGCGGCCTGCGAGGGCGCCATCCTGGTGGTGGATGCGGTGCAGGGCGTCGAGGCCCAGACCATTGCCAACGTCTATCTCGCGCTCGAGAACAGCCTCGAGATCGTCCCTGCCATCAACAAGATCGACCTTCCGAGCGCTCAACCCGACGAGGTCAAGCGGCAGATCCAGGAGGTCGTCGGCATCGATGCGCACCAATGTCTGCTCATCAGCGCCAAGGACGGCCGGGGTGTGGCGGAGCTGCTGGAGGCGGTGGTGGAGCGAATTCCACCGCCCAAGGCCGACCCGGCATTGCCGCTGCGCGCCCTGATCATCGACAGCCACTACGACAGTTACCAGGGAGTCATTTGCTACCTGCGCATCGTGGACGGCACCGTCCGCAAGGGCTCCGAGGTCATCCTGATGTCGACAGGCAAGAAGTACCAGGTGACCTCGCTTGGCATTTTCACGCCGAAGATGGTCGAGATCGACGAACTGTCCGCGGGCGAGGTCGGCTTCATGGCCGCCGCCATCAAGGACATTCGCGAGGCCCGCATCGGCGACACCGTGACTCTTCCCCGCAACGGTGCTACGGAGCCGCTGCCCGGTTACAAAGAGGCTCAACCCGTCGTTTACTGCGGAATGTTCACCGTCGACAACGCCGACTTCGAAAACCTTCGCGAGGCGCTCGGCAAACTGCGTTTGAACGACGCCAGCTTCACCTATGAGCCCGACACCTCGGTCGCCCTCGGATTCGGGTTCCGGTGCGGCTTCCTGGGCCTCCTCCACATGGAGATCATCCAGGAGCGGCTCGAACGCGAGTACGACCTCGAGCTGATCACCACGGCGCCGTCGGTCCGGTACCGGGTGGAGCTGCTCGACGGGAGCTTCGTCGAGGTCACGAACCCCACCAAGCTGCCTCCCGCGGGCAAGTACACGGCGATCCACGAGCCCTACGTTCAGATGAAGGTCTACTTCCCCAGCGAGTTCACGGGCGTCGTGATGGACCTGGTGCGGGAGAAGCGGGGCGAGTACCTCGACATGACCTACATCGGCGCCAACCGCGTCGCCGGCACTTACGAGCTTCCGTTCGCGGACATCATCACCGACTTCTATGACAAGCTGAAGAGCCGGACACGGGGCTATGCTTCGATGGAGTACTCGTTCACGGGCTACAAGGCGGCTGCGCTGGTGAAACTGGACATCGCGGTCGCCGGCGAGATCGTGGACGCCCTCTCGTGCATCGTCCCCGAAGAGAAGGCCTATTCTCGGGGCTCGCTGCTCACGTCGAAGCTCAAGGAGCTGATCCCGCGACAGCTCTTCGAGGTGCCCGTGCAGGCGATGGTCGGCAGTCGCGCCATCGCGAGAGTGAACATCAAGGCCAACCGCAAGAACGTGCTCGCCAAGTGCTACGGGGGCGACATCACGCGCAAGCGCAAGTTGCTGGAGAAGCAAAAGGCCGGCAAGCGGCGCATGAAACAAGTCGGGGCAGTGGAGATCCCGCAGGAGGCCTTCATGGCCATCCTCTCCATCGATTGAGCCCGGGCCAGCCGGGGTGCGAAAGGAGCAACACGGGCGTCAGCGCAAAGACCTCGTTCCTGGACTGGGCCTCGGCCCGCCACCAGGTAAACGAGACGCTGCGGCGGATGGCCGAGGAAGCCCTTGGCCCCGCCGCGGTCGAGCGCTTCTTGAAAGACCGGCTCGAGGACGCGCTGGCGGTCTGGCTGGAGCCGTTCGTGGACGGGAAGAGCAAGCGCGGGACGAAAGCTGCCAGCGGCGCCCCGGCCTCGGAGGGGGAACAGGTGACCCGAATGCTGCGCCCGCACGTCAAGGAGCCTTCGCTGCTGATTGGCGCGGGCACCGGCGCAATGGCGGCAGTCCTGGGAGTCACACGAGCGATCGAGTCCGAACCTTGGCGTCTCGCCGTCGCCAGGGCCGCTTTCCCGGACATGGCGATTGGCGCGGACGACTTCTTCGATGTCGCGGGCAGCTTCCGGACCATCGTCGTCGTCGATTACCTCCAGGGTCTCCAGAAGAAAGACGGCTATGCGCGAATGCGAGAGTTCTTCCCGGCCGCGCAGTCGCGTTTGGAGCTGGGAGGCCGGCTGCTGCTGTCGGACCTCACCGCCTATCAAGACGATTGCGTGTCGCAACTTGCCGCGCTCGACTTCGAGATAGAGGAGATTGTCGCCGTCGAGGGACACGACCGGATGGTGGTCGTGGCACAGAAGGCGGATTGATTGGCACCTGGCTTGCGGCTCTCGTCTCCCGGCGCGCTCTATTGGGACGAGTCCTTGTGATTGGGGCGCCCAGGTCGCAGTCCCGTCCGGGATCGCGACGGACGAGCGTCCTGCCGGCGAGTGGCCCTTCGCCGGTCCGGGGCGGTACTGGTCGATCCTGGGTGGTGAAGCGATGACACGAACAACCTTCGTGCTTCTGGCTCTGCTGGCGGCCATTCCGCTCTCGGGAGCCCGGGGCGAGGCGACTGCCGGCCCCATCTACGAATGCCGCATGACGGGCATCCTGACCGCCTACTCCTCGGACTTCCTGACCCGGGCGATCGCGGATGCGGCCAAGGGAAACGCGCAGATGCTGCTGGTCACGCTCGATACGCCCGGCGGGCTGCTGGAGCCGAGCAAGCTGATGGTTCAGTCGATTCTCAACGCGCCGATGCCGGTGGTGGTCTACGTGTCGCCGGCGGGAGCCTCCGCCAGTTCCGCGGGCACGTTCCTGACCATCGCGGCTCACGTCGCGGCGATGGCGCCGGGCACCAATATCGGCGCCGCCCATCCGGTGTCCGTCGTGCCCACCGGCGAGAACGACAATGTGAAGCACATGATGGAAAAGGTCACCAACGACACTGTCTCCTACGTGAAGAGCATCGCAAGCTACCGGAACCGCGACGCCGTGCCCATCGAGAAGACCGTGCGGGAGAGCGTCTCGTACACCGCCAAGGAAGCGTTGGACAAGAAGATTGTCGACCTGCTGGCAGAGGATCGGAGCGCGCTCCTCGCAGCTGTGGACGGCAGGACCGTGACGCTGGCCGGCGGCCGGCAGGTGATCCTGAAGACCAAGAACGCCGCCGTCGTGGCTCTCGAAAGGACAGCCCGGGAGCGATTGTTCAACGTCGTGGCCGACCCCGACATCGCTTACCTCCTCCTCATACTGGGAATCATCGGGATCGTCTTCGAGATCACGCATCCTGGAACGGCGCTGCCAGGCGTGGCAGGCGTAGTCTCGATGGGCTGCGCGCTGATCGCCTTCAAGGCGCTGCCTCTGAGCTACACGGGACTCTTGATGGTGCTGTTCGGGATCGCCTTTCTCGTGGTGGAGGCGCTCTCTCCGACCCACGGCGTGCTGGGAACGGGCGGGCTGGCCTGCCTGGCAATCGGCAGCTACCTGCTTTTCGACGCGCCCGCGGGGATGCGGTCCTGGGAGTACATCGTGTCGGTCGTCGGGACGGCGGCCTTCGTTTTCCTGTTCCTGATGTCGCGCGTGGTGGCGGACCTGCGCAGGCCGGTGGTGTCGGGGCGAGAAGGGATGATTGGGCAGCAGGGAGTGGCGCGCGAGGACTTCCAGGGCGAGGGGACTATCGCCGTCGAGGGCGAGATCTGGAAAGCGCTCAACGAGTCGCAGCACAAGATCGTGGCGGGAGACCGGGTGCGAATCCTCTCCATCGAGGACGGCCGGCTCCGAGTCACCCGAATCGACTGATCGGGTTCCTGGCCTGGAATCCGCAACGGATCGAGAGCGAGGTATCGGTCATGGAAATCCTGGGAATCGCACTCTTCCTACTTGGCATCTTCTTTCTGAGCGCCATCCGAATCGTCAACGAGTACGAGCGCGCCGTGATCTTCACGCTGGGCCGCTTCGGTGGAGTGAAGGGGCCGGGCCTCTTCCTGGTCTGGCCGGTCATCCAGTCGATGGTTCGGGTCGACCTGCGCGTGGTCACGCTCGACGTGCCGGCACAGGACGTCATTACCCGGGACAACGTGCCCGTGAAGGTCAACGCGGTCGTCTACTTTCGGGTGCTGGACCCCGAGAGATCGATCATCAAGGTGATGAACTTCCTGATGGCGACCTCGCAGATCGCGCAGACGACGCTGCGCAGCGTTCTGGGACAGTCGGAACTGGACGAGTTGTTGAGTCACCGGGAGAAGATCAACGAGAAGCTGCGGGAGATCATCGACGCCCAGACCGATCCGTGGGGCGTCAAAGTGAGCCTGGTGGAGATGAAGGACGTGCTCCTGCCGGAGAGCATGCAGCGGGCGATGGCCAAGCAGGCCGAGGCCGAGCGCGAGCGCCGCGCGAAGATCATCGCCGCCGAGGGCGAGTTGCAAGCCAGCGAGAAACTCGAGCAGGCGGCCGCCGTGCTGTCAAAGACGCCAAGCGCCATTCAGCTGCGCTACCTGCAAACCCTGGTGGAGATCGCCAGCGAGAACAACTCGACTACGATTTTCCCGCTGCCGATCGACTTGCTGAGCATGTACTTCAAGCAGGACCGGAAGTAGCGGCCGGAAGCTTTCGGTCTCTCACTTTCGCAGCGTTATTCGATACATCCGGATCTCGCGAAAGCCCGCGGGGCCGGGCGACAGCGGGATGCGGCCCTCTAGCGCCAGTTCGCCTCGAGTGCCGAGCGCGATGCGGTCGTCCTGCATCGGATGACGCAGGTACTTGGGGTTGTCGAGGATGGCCAGGTGAGCGATGCGGTAGCGTCCGGCAACCTCGGCTATGGCCGCGAAATCCTGATCCCGAGGAAGGATCGCGCAAGGTCGGCGCGTGAAATGGTAGGTTTCGAAGGGCAAGTTCGTCATCAGGCGCGCCTCCGGCGAGAGCTCTTGGCGGCACCATTCGTCGAGTCTGACGAACGCCTGGCGAGTGTCTGCAAACAACTCGGGGACTGTCCGATCGCCCGCCGTAGAGCGATGCCAGGAAACGGCCAAGAACAGGACCAGCGCCGGCGTAGCGGCCGCCGAAAGGGTGCACCAGAGCCGCCTGGGCCCCGGGGCACGGAGCGCGGTCTCGCCCAGGCGGCTCAGCTCGCTCACTCCAGCGGCTGCGCAGGCGAAGAAAAAAGGATAGAGCGCGACGACGGAGTGGAGGAAAGTCCCGTTGAGCGTCTGGAAGCTGAAGCAGAGCGATAGGACCAGTACCTGGAAAATGGCGAACGCGGCGAAGAGGCGTCCCGCGGGCCGCGCGCAAGCCCGCTTCAGGCCAAAGGGAACGAGGACGATCAAGAGGCCGAGGTCGCCCATCGCGAGGGTCTGGGCGCTGGCGAGCAGGGCGTGGAGCTTTTCCCGGGCCAGCGCCGCGGCTGTGGCGAGCGCCGTGGCACTGGACGCCGGTCGAGGGCGCCAGTAGAACATCTCGTTGTAGTCGAGCATCGTCATGGCCTGCCAGGCCGACGAGGGGAACGGGGTGCCGAAGGCGTCTCGGTTTCGCTGCCACCACGGCGCCATGGCGAGGAGGAAGCCCAAAAGGAGTGGAAGTAGCCGGAGGCCCCTTTGGAGCCATCGCATCTCTGATCTGGGCGCCGCGACGTGCCAGCCGGCGAACAGGACCAGGAATACGCCCTCGGCCCGGGTGAGCGCGGCTGCGGCGCAGCAGACCCCCGCGGCCGCCGGCGCTAGCGCGCCGTTCCAGCGGCCGGCCAGCACGGTGAGCAGCAGAGCCAGGCTCACCACGGCTGCGAACGGAACTGGGCTGTCGGTGGTCACGGAAAAGTAGGTGAACGGATAGCAGAAGAACAGGAAGGCGCAGGAAGCCAGCGCGGCACGGGAGTCCCGCAGCAGCAGCATCGCCGCGACGAAGGCCAGGTGCAGCGCGGCGCCCGAAACGGCCAGCATCGCCTCCACGTGCGGGTGAAGTGGAGTCGATGGACCCAGCAGAGCCGTCAGGTCCAGCAGCAGAACCGCCGGCGCCGCGAGCGTCGCCAGTCCCCGGGGCCAGGTCTGTCCGCCCGGCTCATACGGCTTCCTCCCCGGGACCCGCAGGAGCTTCAATCCACCGGCAGTCGCCAGGAAGGCCGCCGCCAGATACGCGAACAGCATCACCGGAGGCCAGGGGCGCGGCGCCGGGTGGGCGTGCCCCCAGGCCATCAGCACGCTCGGCAGGGGCCCCCAGTAGGCGTTGGAAGGGTGCGCCAGGTCGGCTGGCTTCATCGCATAGTTCCAGAGGTAGGGCACCTCCAACCCGTCGCCGCTCTCCAGCGACTGCGCAACATGGTGGTAGTAGAGCGGGTCCAGCAACCCAGGCATCGCCAGCCGCGACGCCAGCCCGTGGTAAAGAACAAACGGCACCAGCGCCAGCGCCAGCCCCAACCCGTGCGTCCACGCGAGCCTGCGCCGGAGCCCCTCCGCGTTCCGCTCGCGCGACGAGCCAGCCCCGCCCGTACGAGTACCGTCGCTTCGCTCCTGGGGCGGGGCCTCAAGTCGAGTGGGCCCCTCGCGCAAGCGCTCGGTCCCCCCCGACACCTCCCCGCACGTGTCCGGTTCCTTTAAGGCCATTCGCACATTACCCTCAGCTCCGAGGGCTGTTTTGTCGATGAGTGGGGCGTCGGACGTTTACCCGACGCGAGATCCAAGGAGGTCGAAGGCCCGTGGAACCTCTCCTCAAAGCAGTCTTCGGGGCCATTGTGTCTCTCCTGTCCATCCTCTTGCAAGGCTGATCCCTGCCCCGGCCCGCGCGTAGCAGTTGCGCGCATCGCCCTCGAGTGGCGAGTACTCCTGGTCCTAGCGTTCAGCCCGCCAGGACGCCACCGTCTTTTTTCCCCCGGAACCTCCCCCCAACCCACTATCCTCCTCAATTCGCCCCGCCTTGCGCGGGGCTTTTTTGCGGTCGCGCGAATCGGGCCATCCGCTCCTCGCTTTTGCTGTTCCCGATCGGCCGGGCGTGGTACAAAGGGGGCCAGCCATGTTCTCCAGGAAATTGAAGCCCGACGAGCAAGCCCTGTTGCAACGCATCGAGAACTTGGTTCACGGCTCCTTTCGAGGCGGCTCCGCCGACCCGCCTCAGGCGATGGAGGTCTTGCGGATCGCCGTGGCCGTCGGGGCAAAGGTTTCCGAGCCGGTCAATCCGATTGTCTTGACCGCCAGTGCGTTGCTTTACCGCCTCGCCACGGGCCTCGTCCCGCCGGGACCGGCTGGCGGGTTCGTGGGCGCTTCGGTCTCCGAAGCGTTTCTGCGTTCGACCAATCTCTCGGAACGCGAGCGAGTGCAGATCGTCCGGGCCGTGAGTGCCGTAGCTTCCCCCGAGTTCTGCGTCCCCGAGACCGCCGAGGAGCGAATCGTGGCCGACGCCGTCGACATCGAAGGCTTTGGAATGATGGGCACCTTGCGGGCCCTTCGCCTGTCGGACGCAGGCCTGGGCACCTTCATCAAGGACGAGCGAGTCCGCCGCAAGGCCCGCTTCGACGCCCTCCACTTCGACGCCAGTCGCGAGATCGGTCAGACGATCTACCAGCAAGGCGACGTGTACCTCAAGACCGTCGAGAAGGCCTACCACGCATCGGCCTCCGGACTGAAGGACGCCGCTCTGCCGGCCTGAGCCGCCCCGAGCGGAACGGGGCCGGCCACCGATGAAGACCGTCGTCACGATACCGACGTACAACGAGAGCGCGAACATCGGCGCGCTCATCGACGAAATCGAGAGGCAGGGCATCCCGGGTCTGCACGTCCTGGTCGTGGACGATCAGTCTCCGGACGGCACCGGCGCGATCGTGCTCCAGAAGGCGCGCACGCGGCCCTGGGTGAAGTTGCTTTCCCGGATGGGCCCGCGCGGCCGCGGCTCTGCGGGCATCGACGGTTTCCTGGCCGCCCTCGCCGATGGGGCCGACGCGGTGTTCGAGATGGACGCGGATTTCTCGCATCACCCCAGGTACTTGCCCCGGATGGTCGAGTTGCTGGAGCTCGGCTATGCCGACGTCGTCATCGGCAGCCGCTTCGTCGAGGGAGGGCAGGACGCCGACCGAGGCCTGCATCGCCGCGTCGTGACGCAGCTCGCCGGACTCTATGTTCGCGCGATCTTGGGCGTCGCGGTCCACGACGTCAGCAGCGGGTTCCGGGGGTTCACTCGACGGACCCTCGAGGCGGTCCGGCTCGACACGTGCGTTTCGACCGGCCCGTCCATCGTGCTGGAAGTGCTCTCCCGCGTCTGTGCGGGCGGCGCGCGCATCGTCGAGTTTCCGATCGTCTTCGAGGACCGGGTGCGAGGCGAGTCGACGCTCACGCTTCGAATCCTGCTGGAAACGCTGCGTCTCGTCTGGAAGTTCCGCACCCCGCCCGTGGCCGGGGCTGACCGCTGAGGAGGACCCGTGGACTCCCTTTCCCGCTGGCGACGATTCAAGGAATCCCTTTGCGATTGCCCTGGTCTGGGCGTCTCGGTCGACTACAGCCGGATGCTGTTCCCGCCCGAGTTCTTCGAGACGATGGGGCCGAAGATCGAGCGCGCCTTCCACGAAATGAAAGCACTGGAGGCCGGCGCCATCGCCAACCCCGACGAGAATCGGATGGTTGGGCACTACTGGCTGCGGTCGCCGGAGCGCGCGCCGACCGCCGAGCTGAGACGCACCATCGAGAAGGCGCTTCGAGACGTCAAGAAGTTCGCGCGGGACGTTCACGCGGGCCGCGTGAGACCGCCTCGCTCGAAGCGGTTCGAGAATGTGCTGATCATCGGTATCGGCGGCAGCGCGTTGGGCCCGCAGTTCGTCTCCCGAGCGCTCCGGACTGCCAAAGACAAGATGCGCGCTTTCTTCTTCGACAACACCGATCCCGACGGCATCGACGCCGTGCTGGGACAGCTCGCGCAAGCCGGCGGGTTGGCCAGGACGCTGGCCGTCGCGATCTCGAAGTCCGGCGCCACCAAGGAGACGCGCAACGGGATGCTGGAGGCCGAAGCTGCCTGGACACGTGCGAAGCTGTCCTTCCCGCGTCACGCCGTCGCCGTCACCGGAGACGGCAGCGAACTGGACCGCCACTCGACCGTCCAGGGATGGCTTGCCCGCTTTCCCATGTGGGACTGGGTCGGCGGCCGCACCTCGGAGCTTGCCGCCGTGGGGCTCTTGCCGGCGGCGTTGCAGGGCGTGGACGTCGACGGGATGCTGCTGGGCGCGCGCTACATGGACGAGGCGACTCGCGTGGCCGACGCGCGCCGAAACCCGGCCGCCGTGCTTGCCTTGATGTGGCATCACGCCGGCGGGGGCCGCGGCCTCAAGGACATGGTGGTGCTGCCCTACAAGGACCGGTTGGAGCTTTTCAGTCGTTATCTGCAGCAGCTCGTGATGGAGTCTCTCGGAAAGGAACGCGACCTGGCCGGAAACCGCGTCGAGCAGGGGATCGCCGTCTACGGCAACAAGGGCTCCACCGACCAGCACGCCTACGTGCAGCAGCTGCGCGACGGAGTGAACAACTTCTTCGTCACCTTCCTCGAAGTGTTGCGCGACCGGCAGGGCCGATCGCTGGCCGTCGAGCCTGGCGTCACGGCAGGCGACTACCTCTCGGGGTTCCTTCAAGGCACCCGACGCGCGCTCGCCGACAAGGGGCGCGAGTCGATCACGGTCACCGTCGATCACCTGGACGCCATGACGATCGGCAAGCTCATCGCCCTCTACGAGCGGGCCGTCGGGTTCTACGCCAGCCTTGCCGGGATCAACGCCTATCATCAGCCCGGCGTGGAGGCGGGAAAGAAGGCAGCCGGCGTCGTCATTGAGCTGCAGAAGAAGGTCGTCGCCCATCTGCGCACCCATCGTGGCGCCGCGTTCACCTCCGAGGAGCTGGCCGAGGCCATCGGAGAATCGGCCGAGACTGAAACGGTCCACTGGGTCCTGCGGCACCTGGCCGCCAATCCCGACCACCGGGTCAAGAAGCGCCCGGGCAAGTCGCCATTCTCCACGACCTACTCGGTAGCCTGAGAAGAGGAGCGGCGCGGAGAGAGTTCTCCGCGCCGCCGGTAAGCTGATGGGGATTCGCCCTCGGGGCAGACCGTCCTCCCCCACACTCAGTGGGAGGCCAGCCGTTCCACCCTGGGACAGTTATCCCGGGTGACCCCTAGACGTCAGCCACCTCACGACCCGTACTGTCACAACAAGACATCGGACCACCTCCTTTCTCGTGTAACTGGGATCGTACGCCAAGCCGCGCGATGGCGCAACGGGCGTCGTTCTGCCCCAATCCGCCCAGGTGGTGGAGAAGAGATAGCGCCGAAAGCGTGAGGGGCATTCGTGTTTCGCGTGTCTTCCAGGTCGCCGTTGGCGTACCCTGTGGGGGCGTGCCCCGTCACTCCGCCAATCGAGTCAGATGCTCTTCCGAGTGTACTGTCAGGAGCTGAGTGCGGCTGGCTGGCGAGGGCTCTCGCCGGTCTAGCGGCAGGGCGGTCCGCTCCAGCCGAGCCAGCACCGCCTGGAGGCGACCGGCTGCCTCCGGGTGCCCCCGCCCCGGGTCGTGCTCCAGGAACCGCGGGCTGTAGTAGAACGCCACCCTTTCCACGGCGCGAATCCTAGCACGCGCGGCAGCGACCTAACAAAATGCCTCAAGTGGACCCTTGGAACTGTCCGATGATGAGGATTGAGGCCCCTCAATATGGACACTCTATTCGTCTCGGAGCTCATCCTCAGCATCGGTTCCATCGCCTGGCTGGCTTGGAAGATCGCGGGCTTGCCACTGCTGGAAACCGAGAGCGTCCATCGCGCGTTCGTGACGCACCGCGAACCCCCGATAGCGCCCGTCGTGGGGCTCGTGGTCGCGAATCCGGTCGAGACGACGGCACCCGCCGCTTTCGCCGCCGCCGGGACCGAGCACCTGGCTGCGCCGGCGACCGCCGAGGCGCCTGCCGGCCAGCTGGCGAACGGCGCCGCCTCGGGCGCGGAGTCTGCTGCGCCGTGCGCAGCCGTCGTTGCCCCGGCCGAGGCCGACGCTCGGCAGGCCGCAACGCCGGTCCCTACTGCGATGCCCGAAACGAGACCGCCTGATTTTCAGCGTCTACGCTGGGCGCTGTCCAGCGAACAGGTGCCGATGCGCCTGGCCGCCGCTGCGGAGCTGAGCCTGATCCCGGGACCGGAGGCGCTGGCGCTGCTAGCCGGCGTGGCCCGCGATCCCGACTACGAGCTGCGGCGAATCGCCGTCCAGCGGCTGGGTGCCGAGAAGGACCCGGCCCACATCGACGGACTCTTGCAGGCTGCCCGGGACGTTCGGATAGAGGTCCAGAACGCAGCCTGCACGGGTCTGATCGGCGCCAAGGACGAGCGCGTGATCGATCTCTTCCGCCGTCTGGCTCTTCACGGTTTGCACTACGCCCGCCTGCTGGGAATCCGAGGGCTGGGCGCCGCCGGAGGTCAGGAGCGTCTGCTCCTCGAGATCTACAGGAACTCCACCGGCAAGGTGCGGGAAGAGGCCGTTGTCGCGCTGGCGGCCAGCTCCGAGCCCGAGGCGCTCGAAGCGGTTCGGGAACATCTCAAACTTCGGATGGAACAGGGCCCTGTCGGCGTGAAGCCCGAGCCCGTCGACGAAGCGCAGTTCCGGCAGGTGATCGAACAGGAGCCTTCGCTAGCGCTGATCGAGGAGCTGGAGGCGGCCTTCAAGGCGCTGCCTCCGTCGAAGCGCAAGGGTGAAGTGCTGGCCAAGCTCTCGGCGATTGCCGCCGACGGCGAGGCTGACGAGCGGCGGCGCTACATGGCGGTGCGCGGCATCGGCTTCCTCGGAGGACTTCCGGTGCTCGAACAGCTCGAGGCGGCCACGCACTCTCCGATTACCGCCGTGCGGTTTGGCGCAACGATCGCCATCGGCAGGCTTCGCTCGGGCAAGGCCATCGACATCCTCAAGAAGGCGCTCGGCGACGCGAGTTTCCTGGTGCGCGCCGCTGCGGTTGCCTACCTGGAGCAGCTGGGCCAGAGCGTCGAGCGGCACCTGTTCGAGGCGGCCGCGCTCGATCCGGACGCGCTGGTGCGCGACCTGGCGAAGAAGGTGCTGGCCGCGCGGCCGGCGGCCCCTTCGCCCTTTGCCACGCGCGCGCAAGCGCCTTCCGAGCCGAAAGTGGGCGCCGCGGCGGAGGCGTCGCGCCCCCGCACGGGATTCACGCTGAGCGCGCCGCGCCCCTCGCTCGCCGGGATCGGGAAACCCGACCAGGCGCTCGAGGTGCTCTTGAGGCCGCTTCGCACCGCCGCAATGAGTCGCGCGCCGATGGCAAGCCGCTTCCCCCCCGACCATCGCAAGCTGACGTTGAGCGAAGTGCTGCGGCGCGCGTGAGTCGCCGGCCCCGGCCCTACAGCTTCACGACGACGGCACCGGTTCGGACACCGGAGCTGCGCTCGATCTTGGGGATGGCGCGACGGGCTTCGTCGGCGCTCTGGAAGCCGCCGACGTGGACGCGGAACCAGGGTTCGCCGCGCACGGAAGTGCGGTCCATCGTGGCGCGGAACCCGGACTTGGCAAGCGCGCGCACCGTAGTCTGCGCGTTGCCCGCGACCTTGTAGGACGCCACTCGCACCACGAAAGGACCCGCCGGAGCCGCCGGATGCAAAGGCTCCGCCGAGTCTTGCGGCTGGGCCGAATCGGTTGAAGCGGCGCGCGCCGCGGCAGGTCGTGCGGGGGCTGGCTTCGCCGGCGCCAATGGGCGTTGCGCCGACGCAGCCGCGGCAGCCGGGCGAGAAGGCAATGCGCCTGCCGGACGCTGGGCGGTGGCCGGAGCCACGCCGTGGGGCGCGGTCTTTCCGGGCGCTGGCGCGGTTGGCGGACTGCCGGGCGCCGGACGCGGCGAGGCGAAATCCTCCGACCCCGAAGGACCGTCGGCCGACGACGGGATCGGCCAAACAACGACGTCCAGCGCGGAGTTCTTGCCCTTGATCGCCTCCATCACTTCGATGGCGTCCTTCCAGCCCGTGAATTCACCGAAGTGCAGCGTGTAGCGGTTCGTGAGCGGATCGCGAACCGGCGTGAAGCTGTGACCGTCGATTCCCAGCTCGACCCCGGTCCGCACGGCCTCGCCGGCGCTGGCGAACTTCCCGATCTTCAGCGTCATCCGCTCGCTCCGCGGGCGCGGTGGAGCGGGCGGCGCCGGATGGACGGCCACGGCAGGCGGCGCGACGGGCACAGCCACTGGAGGCGCCGGTGGCGGCGCGGCCACAACCGGCGCCGGTGGAGGCGCAGCCGGCCGTGTGACGGGCGGAGGCGGCGGAGTGGCCGTCACGACCGGCGGCATCCTGAAGGCCGGCTGAGGGGGCGGATGCGGGGTAGGCTCGAGCTTTGCGACCGTCACCGGCGCGACCGTTTGAGGCGGCTCCGGGTTCTTGGCTTCGCCTCCGGCCGTCCCCTGGGATTCGTCCCCCGGCGCGGTGGCGACGGGCGCGGCCGGAGTCTCGTGCACGGGTCGCTCGGGCGCCGTCGTGATCTGCTTGTAGAAGAAGACACTCGCGTATATCACGAGCACGACCACCACGACCCAGGCCAGGATGGAAATGATGCGGTCGTGCTCCTGGTAATCCCAGGGCGTGTTTTGCAGGTTCATGCGAAACCT
>JACQFU010000146.1 GCA_016199905.1 Candidatus Wallbacteria bacterium | reverse complement strand
CGGATTAGGATGCGCGAGCACCTTCTGCAGCACCGCGCGCACTCGCGGGTTCCGCAGCCGCGAGATGGCTGCCATGCAACTGGCCAGCACGTTCTTGTCCAGCTCCGTGTTGGTCATGACGACCAGTGCCTCGACGGCCTCGACGTTCTGAATCTCGGCGGCAATCCAGGCTGCAGTGGCGCGATCGAGCGGCTTGTCGCTCTTCGTCAGCCGGCGAAGCTCGTCCAGCGCCCGCTTGTGGTCGTGCGGGAAGACGGCCATGATCGCGTTGCCCCGCACCCGATTGTTCTTGTCCGCCAGGTACGGCTCCACCAGCGGCAGCAGCTCCTTGGCGCTCACCGGCAGACGCGAGACGCCCTCCAGCGCGTTGGCGCGCACGCGAGGATGCGGGCTCGGCAGCGCCCGGGTCAGGATCGGAAGGGCGCGCGCGAGCCCGATCTGTCCAAGCGCCATCATCGCCTTGGACAGGACCCTGTCGTCGCCCAGCCCGCCGGCCCGTTTGCCGATGCTGTCGACGGCGCCCTCGCGGCCAACGCGCCCCAGGCTGGTCAGCAGGGCCAGTTGCACCGGGGCGGCAGACTCCTTCTCCCACATCGCGAGCAGAGCGGGCTCCCCGGCGCGCCGCGGCAGCTTGCCCAGCGCCAGGGCGGCGCGCTCTCGCACCGTTTCGCTGGCGGAGGCCCCCAGCTTCACCAGCGTCGACAGCGCTTCCGGGTCCTCGAGGCCGCCCAGGACGTCGGCGGACTTGGAGAGCATCGTGTCGTCGCGTTCCCGCTCCACCAGGCGGTTGACCAGCGCGAGCACCTCGGGGCTCCCGAAGTGCTCCAGCGCCTCGAAGGCCTTGTCGCGCAGCGTCGAGTTGCCGAGGCAATCGATGAGGAGGGCCACGGAGCCCGTGTCCTGCAGCTGTCCAAGAGTCACCAGAGCCTGTGGGGCCAGTGGATGATTCGGCACCAGGGCCCGCGTGGCCGACAGCGCCGCCGTCAGCACCTCCAGCGCCGCGCGCCGCAGCTCGTTCTCGCGGTTGCGCTCGATGTCGGAGAGCGTCGTCATCCGCGAGTGGATGCCCAGCTCCCGCAGCCGGTCCTCGGCGCCGAAGCCCCACTCCAGAAGCTTCGACATCGAAAGCTTGGCGTTGCGGACGACCTCTTCCTCGCGGTCGTTCGTGGCCGCCTGCAGCAGCTCCACGACGGTGTCGGGCTCCAGTCGGTGGTGGTTCTGAATGAGCAGGTCGATGGCGAACAGCCGCGTCATGGCGTTCGGGTCCATCATCAGAGCCTGGAGGGTTTTCAGCAGATCCTGCATTGCAGGGGGAGTATAGCAAGCAGAGGATCGGGGACCTATGCCCCGACGGGCCGCCGGCCGCGAGCGCGCCGCACGGGCCGCACGGGCCGCTTCACTCTTCCAGCAGTCCTGCGATCGCCATCGCGAAGCTCCTGAGATCGCCCAGGTCGTTCTGGATGGACCGCAGCGTCAGCTCGTGGTCGATTTCGAGATAGTCGTGAACCAAGATGTTGCGCATCCCCGCGAGCTTTCGCAGCGATTCGGCCAATCCCGCTTCGAGGAGGCTCGCTTCGCACAGAACTCGAAAGCTGCTGCCGTAGCTCTCAGGCGTCGCCAGTCCCCGATCGGCGATGACGTGGTTGGCGAGGTCCAGCACGCACTCCAATGCCAGGTGCAGGTATCGCTCGGCCGCGACCCGCTTGTCCTCGTCGCCAAGGAACTCGTCGCGCGACGTGTTGCCATAGCGCTGCAGTCGCTCCAGGTAGTGGGCCAACGCCTTCAGGCGGCTCTCGGCGATTTCCCTGTTGACCAGGGTGCCTCTCCATTCAAAAGCCGGCGGCGAAGGGCTGTCGCGTACATGCGTCGCATGGGTTGCTCGTCGAAGTACCTCTTCATCGTGCGGACGAAGAACTCCACCCGCGCCCCGAGGTCCTTGCAGGAAGCGGGAACTCCCGTGCGCAGCACTTCATAGCGGAGCAGCGTCGGCGCTTCGTCCAGCACGACCAGATCGACTTGGCCCCCGGCGAGCGCTTCGCCCAGGTCGGCCATCAACCGCAGCCTTAGATCGAGATTGTCGGCCCTGTCCCGGCCCCCCGTCCAGACCGCGATGTCCCAGTCGCTGTCTTCCCGTGGGCGGCCCTTCCCTCGGCTGCCGAAGAGGTAGCCGAAGCGCACGGCTGCCTCTCGGTCGAGTATCCCGACGATGGTAGCCAGCCCGTTGCCCGGCGCGGTCATCGAGCAGAGAGTATGTCATCCATGGCGCTCTCGCAACGGAGATCCGCTTTGGAGCTGTGTTGCAGGTAGCGAGTGCGTGGAGCACTGCCGCAGCCGTCCGCACGACTGCCTCTCGGTCGAGTCATACAAGTGTTAGGTCCTGCCGAACCCTTGTAGCAGGGCAGCGGGTGTCAGCCCTCGCACAATACGGCCTCGAGGCAAAGGCGGATCGCAACGGTGGAATCCTCGTTCTGGGAAGCAGGTCGCACAATTGGCCTGTTCCTGACGATTGCAGTCTTGGCGGAACGGACAGCACCCACGATCGCCGGGCTGTTGCACCTGTTGGAAGGTGCCGTGGAGTCGGTCGTCCGCTGGAGCCTTAGGCCGAAGAAGGGCCACTTGATGCCGGTGGGCGTCACGAGTCTGGCTCGGTCGGTCGTGGCCGGCTCGAGAAGTTTGGCCCATCCGGGGAGTTTCAATGCGACTGTCCGGCGGGCCGGGGAGATCCTGGCCCACCGGGACGCGATGCTCGATACGGTTGCCGGCAATGCCGGACTGATGCAGGTCGGGACCGTGTGCTTCGCCTGGGCTTACGCCGCACTGGTCGGTTTCGATCTCCTTGCCGTTCTCCGGGGCGGAACTTCCGGACCCTCCTTGGTTGGCTACCTCCTCACCGCTATCGTGGTCAGCCTTCCCGCGAGCTTGCTGCGTCGTGTGGCGCTGAACGCTTCGTTCAAGCGCGCAATCGCCGATCCTCGCGCCGACGGCGCAGCCCAGGTTAGCGCCGAATTGGCGGGCG
>JACQFU010000145.1 GCA_016199905.1 Candidatus Wallbacteria bacterium | reverse complement strand
GTTGGCGTCTCGCTTGAAAAAAGTAGGGCGGGCGTCCCTGCCCGCCAATGGTGATGCGGCTTCCGGGCAGGCACGGAGGCCTGCCCTACTGATTTCCCCATGAGCCGCGCGCGCACCCCTAACTCCCCGTGTCAGGCCGCGCCACGGCGCCACTGCTCGACGTAGAACTTCGCGCGAAACGCGGCCTTCATCATGGCCAGCTTCGTCTCTCCCCACCAGTAACGCGAGGGGTTGTCCGTAAAGTAGCGTCCCTCGTCGGGCAGCATGACCAAGCTGACGTTGACGTTCGGGGCGATACCTATGGGCAGGTTCCACTCCATGCAGGCCTCGTAGAGCCTGCGGAAGACGGGGATCATCTCTTCGGTCTTCGGAGGAGGCAGGTGCTTGTAATCCGTGCTCACCAACGGCCGGAAGACGCATACGGTCGGGATCGAGCCGCGCTCGGTGAGCCAGTCGATGGCGGCGATACTGCTCTCGGGCGGCTCCAGGCCGGCGATAATCTCGCCGTTGGTCGTGTCGAAGATAGGCACGCAGTACTCGATGGCCTCCAGGTACCGCTTGAGCCCGTGGTGCAATGCCTTGCCCGGGCAGACCTCCTCGAAACGCGTAGGGTCGAAGATCTCGAAGCAGAAGCTGACCCGGTTCACCCCCAGCTCCCGGAGGCGGTGGTACCGCTGGAAGTCCGCTTCCGGCGGAGACTGGACGCCGATCAGCAGTCCCGTCTCTTGCTTGACGGCATTCACGTACGGCTCGAGCACCTCGAGGTAGTTGTCGCCGACGAGGAAGCCGGTGTTGAAGTCGATGTAGGTGACGCCCGACTCGGCGCGGGCCGCCCGGACGACCTCGAGGACTTCCTCGACACGTTTCTCCGGGTCGTCGTCGTTGCCGATGTTCATGCCCGTCGAGCAGAATTTGCAGTTGACCTTCTTGGGCTTTTCGCGCCAGAAATCGCAGGCCCTCCCCAGGTAGATGCCGAGATAGGTCCCCTGGAGAGTCCCGATGCTGGTCATCGGCTTGCCGGTGCTGGTCGTGCGGCCGTACCAGGACGGGCAAGGCGAGAGCCTCACGGGCGATGCAGCGCGGCCGTCCTTATGGACCCAGTACTGTCCGTCATGGAAATGGAGGGCAAACGGAGATTCCTTCGCGAAGCTCTCCACGACCGGCACGTTCGTCCAGAGCTCGCCGGGCAGGAGCAGTTCCAGGCCGCTTCCCAGGCCTGCGCGCGTCCGGAGGATCTGCCTGCCGTCGTCGTCCAAATCGCACGACGGATCGATCCGCATGCCTCTGCAATAGAGCTCCAGCTTCAGGAGCCCCGGATTCCGGCTGACATCCCATTCCATTTGGTTCGGCCCTGCCCGGCAACCTGCTCAGAAACAATACGCCACCGCGAACCCGACCTGGCAGGTCATCATCATCAAGTACATATGGGTCCATGACGGGTGGTTCTCCGTCTGGGCCAATTCGGCCGGGTTCCGCACCATCAACCGTGCCACATGCAACCCCCAGATCGCCAGCCCCCAGCCCAGGATATCGAGCAGCAACGGGTTGCCGGTGAGAATCCCACGGTGAACGCCCAGAGGGATGAGGAGGAAGGGCCAGACGAAGAAGGGAGCGACCATCCAGGCGGCGCGCTCGGGGCCGAACCGTACGGGCAGCGTCCGGCATCCGTGCAATCCGTCGCCCTTCATGTCCGAGAAGTCTTTGGTCGAAGCTGCTCCCAGCAGAAACGATCCGAAGACCAGCCCGATGTACCAGGGCTCGGCCGTCAGCGCCGAGCGGACCGTCGACCAGCCGGCGACCTTGAGCAGCACACCTCTGGGGATGGCGATGGTCAGGTTTGCGAGAAACGTGAATCGCTTGGTCCTGAATGGAGGAGCCGAGTAGAGGACGGTCATCGTCGCCGCGGCCGCCGCCAACACGAAGAACTCACGCCCGATCTGGACAGCCACCGCCATGGAAATGAGGTATCCCACAGCGACGGTGCTCCACGCTTCGCCCTCGGAGATGCGTCTGGAGGGAAGCAGGCGTCCGGGCTTGTTCACGCGATCGATCTCGAGATCGTAGATCTGGTTGAGCGCGTTGGAGGCCCCGTTCAGAAGGCTTCCGACGAAGGCGCCGGCGAGGGCATAGCCAATCAGGTGAACGTCAGGCGCAACCGGCGGTTTCGCCCCCCACGCCGTGACCGCTCCGCTGAGCATCCCGACAGCCGGCGGCGCAAGCGTGAAGGGTCGCATGAAGACCCACAGACGAAACAGGCCAGCCGGCTGTTGCTCCCGGGACGCTACCGTCGGTTCATTCATTTCTGCCTGGACTGTAATACCTTGCAACGGATCGGATCAACCGACAACTGGTGAGAAGGGACGGCCCCGCGGGCCATGTTTTGACATCCCGCCGGCCGGGCTGTACTTCACTTGCAGGAGGTATCCCGCATGGTCGTGCCCGCCTGCTTCATGTGCGGTCGCCGGACGCGCCGATTCTTGGTCAAATTCGCCCTCGAGGACTGCTACATCTGCCGCGTCTGCGAGAACGGGCTTCGGTGCAGGCGGCAAGTCGAGGCTTTTGGGGCGAATCCGGACTATGGATACCGCCCCAACGCTATGGGCAGCGTAGCGTTCCAGCATCGAGACAAGCTGGTCTTGTGCTCTCACGACGAGCTGATGCAGCGCTACGAGGACGAGATTCTCGACGTCGAGGAGGGACTCTAGAGAGCCTCCGGAGCCCAAAACGACCGAAGGGAGCCGTTGAATCGGCTCCCTTCCGAGACGGATGCGGCGCGAGTCGACCGCGCTCAGTGCAGCAGCTTGGCCCAGACTTCAACGAGGTGGCCGCGGATCTCCATGTCGTCCGGCGACCGGTTGTGGGCCCGCTCCAGGTACTCCTCGGCCCGATTCAGATCGCCCTGCCGATAGCAGATCCAGCCCTTGGTGTCGAGATAGTACGCATTGTCCGGCTCTGCGGCCAGGGCCTCGTCGACGAGGGTCATCGCCTCACCGAGCTTCATGTTGCGCTCGGCGTAGAGGTAGGCCAAGTTGTTCTTGGGCACGGCCAGGGTCGAATCCTCAGCGACGGCGCGCGCAAACGATTCCATCGCCAGCGACGCATCGCCCTTTTCGTAGGCGATTTCGCCCAGGTGGCTGTAGTAGGTGCCGGCGTACTGCGGGTCGATCTCGAGGGCCTTGCGGAAGTGGCCGATCGCGCGATCGAACTGCCCCTGCTTCTGGCACACGATGCCCAGGTTGCAGTAGGCCTCCGTCATACCGGGATCGAGCCAGAGCGCCTTCTGGTAGCAACGGACAGCCGTGTCGCCGTCGCCCTTCTTGTAGTAGAGGTTGCCCAGGTTGAAGTAGCCGTACGAGAAGTTGGGGTCGAGCTCCAGGACCTTCTCGTAACAGGCGATGGCGAGATCGTACTCGCCGCTGCGAGCGTAGGCGTTGCCGAGGTTGCCGTAGGTGACGAGGCTTCTCGGGCCGCCGTAGTAGACGATCCTGCGATCCCGCGAGGATTTCGAAACCGTGACGGTCCGGGCGGCCTTGGCCTGTGTGGTTGGCGCGGGGTCCGGCGGCGACCAGAGCGCCAGTGAAGCGCTCATGGCGCCGAGCATGCAAACCCCAGCAGCGGCGCGAAGCCACTTGCGCGGAGCGGCCGGCGCCGCGCCGATGGCCGGCTTGCCGCTGGAGCAACCGAAGACGGCGCAGCCGTCGTTGAACGCCCAGCAGTCCTCGTGGTGGGCGGCACGGCATCGAGGGCACGTGGTGTACGACGCTCGCAGGTCATCGCCGCACACCGCGCAACAGGGCGAGTGGGTTCCGTTTTGGCTCATCATCATTCGTTCGTTCATGCGCATCTCCAGCTCGTGATCTGATACGACTTTGGGTGACGAATGGTTCCAGTTTTTCTGTCGATCGGGCATGGCTCCATGCCTGTTTATACCGTGTCGAAATCGGTTTCGCCAGGACGACCGAGGCGCCCGCTCTCGGCCCTCGCCTGGTGGCCTTCGGCTTTCGACTTTGGGGTGGGCTAGAATCCTCGCATGAATTCACGGGGCGCGGCGAGACTCGCCTGGGCGGGGGCGGTCATTTCCCTTGCGGTCTTCGTCTGGGCTGGCCTGGGCTGCATCGACTACTGCTCGGCGACTTACGACGAGCCGGCGCACTTGGTAGCAGGCTACTCATATTGGAAGACCCGGGACTTCCGACTCGACCAGGACGTGCCGCCGCTCACGAAGCTGCTGGCGGCACTGCCCTGCCTCGTGCTGGAGAACCCGCCTTTCGCGCCGCAGCCCAAGCTTTGGGACTGGGGGGACCAGTTTGGGCTGGGAGTGCAGTTCCTCTTCGAGTCGAAGGTCCCTGCCGATCGACTGCTGTTTCTCGCTCGACTGCCGATGCTGGGGATGGGGCTGGCTCTGGTGCTGCTTTGCGGATGGTGGGCGCGGCGGCTCTGGGGGACGGGCGCAGGATTGACCGCATTGGCGCTGGCTGCCTTCGACCCTAATTTGATCGGCCACGCGTCCACCGTGAACTCGGACGTCGCAGCGGCACTCTTCAGCACCCTGGCGCTCTACGCCATCTGGGAGTATTCCCAGACGGCTTCC